>CAYRVJ010000086.1:0-5937 GCA_964427785.1 uncultured Alphaproteobacteria bacterium
TGGACGGCACGCGCAAATCCTGCGGCGGCATGTCCATGGCTTTTTCGATTTCTTGTTCCTGGGCGTCGCTGAGTTTGTACCCGTCCGGGCCGAATAATTTAATGCCGTTATCGTCATAAGGATTGTGCGAGGCCGAAATCATGACGCCCAAATCGCAGCGCATAGCCGGCGTCATCATGGCGATGGCGGGGGTGGGCATCGGGCCGACCAGCAACACATCCATGCCTGCGGAAATAAATCCCGCGGTCAGGGCGGGTTCGATCAAATAGCCGGAAAGACGTGTGTCTTTTCCGATAATCACCCTTTTATGGCCGCGCCTTTTGGGGCTATTGCCGTTCTGCCGCGCCAGCACATGGGCGGCGGCCATGGCGACGCGGGTTGCCGTTTCCGCGGTCATGGGTTCGATATTGGCGGTGCCACGGATGCCGTCCGTGCCGAAATAGCTGCGTTTGGTCATGGGCCTTTTTACTCTTTTACGGCGATCCGGTCAATTCGGGCCTGAGGCCGAGAATTGACGAATTATTGCAGACTATGACAGGTTTTCGCCTAGACCATTCTGCAGGGATTCTGGAGCGCCAGCTGCAAAGAAGGGGGCATATTTATACCCATTAATTTTGGCATGGGGTCGTTTTCCAAAGGCACGGATTCAATCAAAGATTTTACCATGTCGATGCTTTCCCTGGCCACGCCATTTTTTTTCATATTGTCGGCGAAATATTGCATGGTTGAAGAAAATGTTTCTTGGCCGGCCGTATAGTAATATTCCAGCATGGCTTCTTTGAGGCTGATGTACTTATGGTCGGCGCCGTTAAAACCGCTGCGCATACACAGGATTTCAAGGGTGTCTAGAAGGATTATGTTATAGCGGTTTTCGTCTCTGCCGATAAATTCAACCGTGCCAAGATGCTTAAAGGCTAAAAAGGTTTCTTCACCTTTTTTAATTCGGCTAAAGCTAATATTTCGAGGCGCAAGCAACGCACGCACTTTTTCCAAGTCCGCCGATAGGCCACGTTCTTTACATAAATATTCCAGCTCTAAAAGGGCGGAGTCCGTCTGAATACGGCCAAATTTCTTTTCATACTGACCTATATATTCATCAATGCCACAAACAATTTGATTCGTATCGCCTGGATACATGCAGACAAGGCTTTTATCGTCTGCCTTTATAAAGGCGATGTACTGGCGGCCAGCTTCGTCGAACGCCTGCGCAAAGCCGAGACTTTGAATTTTTTTGGGCTGAGACGCCGCAACGTTTTGTTTTCTCGGCGAAGGGCTTGTAATAAACAGCATTGCGGTTCCGCCGATAACCCCGAAAATGAGGGGAATCAAATTGCGCTTAAGCCAGGAATCTTTCTTTTTCATGTGTTCACCTGAATTATATAATTGCCAAGTTGTTTTCCGCCTTCGGTTATAAGACAGTATCAATACCCTGATTGGATATTATTGACTTTGCTGCGGCGTAAACTGCCAAATATTGCTATATTTTTTTCCTTAAAGGAAGTATAATCGGCCAAAGTTCAAAAGGAGGCATTTAATGTCATTTTTATCCCCGAAAAGTGAAGAAGAAGCCGAAGTTCGTGACGGTTACCTGCTTTTAATGGCTTGCGCCGGGGCAATTTTTCTTTGCAGCTATCTATCTCATTTAACCAGCAAGCAAAAAGAAGCTGAACGGGTTCGTATAACCGAAACATGTCTGGCGCACACGCGAGGGCGGTAGAATATCCAGCGGCTAGCCCAGCAAGGCCGCAATTGCAAGCGCCTGTTTTGTTTCTTTCACGTCATGGACCCGCAATATATCGGCGCCGTTTTGTGCGGCGAAAATCGCGGCGGCGAGCGATCCCGGCAGGCGGTCTTGCGGCGGCTCGTTATTGCTAAACTGGCCGATGAAGCTTTTGCGCGATGCGCCGATCAGAACGCGTCCCAATTCACGGAACTTTGGAATGGCGCGCAGCAATCCCATATTATGTTCGGCGGTTTTTCCAAATCCTATGCCGGGATCGATGACAATATTTTCTTGTTTCATTCCAGCCCTTAGGCAGTGGTCCATTTTGCGCGATAAAAATTCATAAACTTCTTCGGCCACATTTTCGTAAACGGGATTTTGTTGCATATTTTCCGGCCTGCCTTGCATATGCATCAAGATGACCGGAATTCCGCTATCCGCCGCTATGCCGAGGCTATCCGAATCGCCGCTAAGGGCGGTGATGTCATTGATCATGGTCGCGCCGGCTTTCACCGCCGCCTCCATCACCTTGGCATTGCGAGTGTCGATGGAAATAACGGCTTTTTCGTCTTTCAGCGCGCGAATGACCGGAATTACGCGTTCCAATTCCGTCAACGGGTCTATCGGCTGCGCGCCGGGGCGGGTCGATTCCCCGCCGATATCGATAATGTCCGCGCCTTCGCCAATCATTTGACGGCCTTGAGCGATGGCCGCGTCGATATGATAATGTTTTCCGCCGTCATAGAAGCTGTCCGGCGTTACGTTCAGAATTCCCATTAGCAAAGTCGAGGGTCGATCGTCGATGGTCGATAAGGGTTTCAGTTGTGTCATTAAACTATCGACTATTTACTATCGTCTATTGACTAAACGGCGGGCTTGGGATCCACCCCGCCGCCTGCGGAAGGCATGGCGGATTTGCGCGCCGAACTGGCGCGGTCGGTCGCCATCGGACGATCCTTGTTCAGGGTTTCGCCGTTCAGAACCGCCTTGATCTCGTCGCCGCTAAGGGTTTCGTATTCCAAAAGCGCCTTTGCCAGATCATGCAGCTGTTTTATATTTTTGGTCAATATGTCCTTGGCGCGCTGATAGGCTTCGTCGACGATGGATCTGACCTCTGTGTCGACTTGCTGCGCCGTGTTTTCCGACATGGTGCGGCTTTGCGAATTGCCATGGCCCAGATACAAATCTTCTTCCGAGCGGCCATAGGCCAAAAAGCCCAAACGATCGCTCATGCCCCATTCGGTGATCATGCGTTTGGCCATATCGGTGACCATGCGGATGTCGCTGGACGCGCCGGTGGTTACTTTCTCCTCGCCAAAGATCAATTCTTCGGCCAGCCTGCCGCCCATGGCGACGGCAAGATCCGCCTTTAATTTCGCCTTAGAAACGGAATAGCGGTCGCTTTCAGGAAGCCGCATCACAAGCCCCAGCGCCCTGCCGCGCGGAATGATGGTAGCCTTGTGAATCGGATCGGAGTCGGGGCAATGGATAGCAACGATGGCGTGGCCGCCTTCGTGATAGGCGGTCAATTTTTTTTCTTCGTCCGACATCGCCATCGAGCGGCGTTCGGATCCCATCATCACCTTGTCTTTGGCAGCCTCTAAATCGGCCATACCGACGGCGCGCTTGCCTTTGCGCGCGGCCATCAGCGCGGCTTCGTTGATAAGATTGGCAAGATCCGCCCCGGAAAATCCGGGCGTGCCGCGCGCGATCACCTTGGCGTCGACATCTTGCGCCAAAGGCACTTTGCGCATGTGGACTTTTAGGATTTTTTCACGGCCCGCGATGTCTGGATTCGGAACCGCGATCTGGCGGTCAAAGCGGCCAGGGCGTAAAAGCGCCGGATCCAAGACATCCGGGCGGTTGGTCGCGGCGATGATGATGACGCCCTCGTTCGACTCAAACCCGTCCATTTCGACCAGCAATTGATTGAGCGTTTGTTCGCGCTCGTCATTGCCGCCGCCAAGGCCGATGCCGCGATGGCGTCCGACCGCGTCGATTTCGTCGATGAAGATGATGCAGGGCGCATTTTTCTTGCCTTGCTCGAACATGTCGCGCACGCGGCTTGCCCCGACGCCGACGAACATTTCAACGAAATCCGATCCTGAGATATTGAAAAACGGCACATTGGCTTCGCCCGCGATGGCACGCGCCAGCAGGGTTTTACCCGTTCCAGGCGGGCCGACAAGCAAAACGCCTTTTGGGATTTTGCCGCCAAGACGTTGAAATTTCTGCGGGTCTTTTAGAAAGTCTACGACTTCTTCTAGCTCGCCCTTGGCCTCGTCGATGCCTGCCACGTCCTCGAAAGTGATCCTTCCGCCTTTTTCATTCAAAAGCTTGGCGCGCGATTTACCGAAGCCCATTGCCTTTCCCGCGCCGGATTGCATTTGGCGCATAAAGAAAATCCACACCGCGATAAATAAAAGCATCGGGAACCAGGAAACCAAAATCCCGAAAAATCCAATGGATTCGTCTTCGGGCGGCGCGGCCTTGATAGTGACGCCGGATTTTTCAAGCTTGGACACAAGATTCGGATCATAGGGGCTGTAGGTATTAAAGCCGCTGCCATTGGTCATATGGCCGGTAATATTGGCGCCCCGGATCAGCACGTCGGCGACCTGGCCTTCTTCGATTTTTTTCAAGAAGTCCGAGAATGCAAGGCTTGTCGAGTTCGCCTGCATATTGCGGCCCTCAAACAAATTAATCATGGCCAGCACGATTAAGCCGATAATGATCCAAAGCGCAAGATTACGACCAAATTGATTCACGGAACAACCCTTTCAGAAAAGAAACAGGAATAGAGAATTGATTGTAGCAAGTTTTTCATGCCGCGTCACCGGAAATGGGCGGTAAAAAAACATCGTAACCCGGTGAAAATACAGGCATAATTCCGTACCAGGAACAGGATTTCGTTTCTTGCCGCCAGTAATTTAAATGGGGTGCCGCGACAACGAAGTCAACCCCGTCTTTTTTCAGCCAAATCGCGGGCAAGGCATAGCGTGCGGCAAGCGGTATTTCAGTGGATCGTAATTCCGGGCGGTGTTGCACGATTTGCGCCCAGCCTTTTTCCGAAAGCGCCGCGATATAGAAGTCTTCTTGCGCGCGATCCATTTGCGGCAGGATAAAGCGCCCATCCCAGATGCCGCCTTTTGCCATAAGCGGCATTCTGCTTTGGATCCGTCCGAATTCACGGCAGATCAGAATATCGCCGTCTTGCTTTTGCAAGATGCAGCCGTTCAGGGTGCGCATTTTAAAATCCTCGTCCATAATCTGCCGGTATAAAAGATCCAGGCTACGTCCGCGCGGGCCATACTCCCTGCCGCCGATTGCGGCAAGAATTTGCGCCAAAAGCCTTTTTCCCGTCTCGGCGTCGGATTTTTGCAGCGAGTCCAAAGCCAGCAGCGCATAGCCTTCTGGAAAAATCCGCAGAGCGCTTGTACTAAGGCGGTCCACCGTCTGTTTAAGCGCGGCGCGGTTTTTTTGTAAGACCTGCAGGGTCTTTATGACTTTATCCTCTTCCCATCCCATTTGCGCAAGCCGGGGCAAGGCAAGACGCAGGCGGGTGCGGCCAAAAATTGGATTGCGGTTGCTGGGATCTTCGATCCAAACCTGGCCGCGCTGCCGCAAAGTTTCTTTCAGGCGGGATTTCGGGATATTCAAAAGCGGCCGCAGCAAGCGCAAGCCGCGGTGATGCCGCATTTGTTCCATGCCGCTTAAGCCATAAAGACCGCTGCCATGCAAAAGCCGCAGCCAGAATGTTTCAATCTGATCGTCCTGATGATGCGCCAGATAAAGATCGGAAATCTCCTGGCGCCTGCAGTAATCCTGCAGCAAAGCATAGCGCGCTTTTCTTGCGAATTGCTGCAAGCGGCTTTTTGGTTTTTCTCCCTGAAGGGTCAGAACGGCATGATCTACCCCGGATTGCCTCAGCCATTCGCCTGTCTGCAAAGCTTCTTGCGCCGACTCTGCGCGCAACCCGTGATCTATCGTTAGGGCCGTAAGATGCGCGTTGTTTTCCGTACACCAATCCTGCAGCAGAAGACACAAGGCCATGCTGTCGCTGCCCCCCGATACTGCGGCCGCGATTTTTCTATTTTGCGGCAAGGGCAGAAAATCCTGCATCATCGCAGAAAATTCCGCAGCAAGGATGGGGGCGTTTTTTTCCGGCATTAAGCCCCGGCTTTGGCGCATTCCAGCTTGGCTTCTTCGCCGGC
>CAYRVJ010000087.1:0-5881 GCA_964427785.1 uncultured Alphaproteobacteria bacterium
CAACCGACGGCATCGTATCCAAACAAAATTTGGACGCTGAAATGGCCAAAAAAGCCGAAGCTTTCATGAAGCGGGTTTTAGGTTTCCATGGCTATGACCAAGAACAAGCCATGGCCGTGTTCCATGAGCTGTATTCTTCCGGAAAAATCGCTTTTGATGGCAAAGAATTCACGGTAAGAGGCTAAAATTATACCCCCAGAATGACGATGGGCGGGGATTTCCCCGCCCATTGTTTTTTCTAGCTTAGCTTCTTTTTTAGAATGTCATTCAGCATACTCGGATTGGCCTTGCCGCCCGTGGCTTTCATCGCCTGGCCGACGAAAAACCCGAACAGCTTGTCCTTGCCGGATTTGTATTCCGCAACTTTGTCGGCGTTTGCGGCCAAAACCTCGTCGATTGCCTTTTCTATGGCCCCGGCGTCGCTGACTTGCTTCAATCCCTTCGATTCGACGATCTGCGCCGCATTTTGTCCGGTTTCCATCATTTCCGAAAAAACGTCTTTGGCGATTTTTCCCGAAATGGTGTTGTCCGCGATCAGCCCAATCAGTCCTGCAAGCTGCTTTGCCGAAATAGGCGATGCGGAAATATCTTTTTCCTCGCGGTTCAACGCGCCGAACAATTCCACGGTCAGCCAATTGGCGGCGATTTTTGCGGATGATTTCGGGATCAGCGCCAGCATTTCCTCGTAATAATCCGCGACTTCTTTTTCCGCGACCAAAACCCCGGCATCATAGGCGGAAAGGGCATAATCCTTGATGTAACGCGCCTTTTTGTCGTCCGGCAATTCGGGCAGGGTGGTTTTTATCTTTTCTACAAAGGCTTGATCCAGTATTAGCGGCGGCAGATCTGGATCCGGGAAATAACGGTAATCCATCGCATCTTCTTTCGATCGCATGGCGCGGGTTTCGCCGCGTTCCGGGTCAAAGAGCCGCGTCTCTTGGTCGATTTTTCCGCCGGATTCCAAAATTTCCAGCTGGCGCGCGGCCTCGACCTCGATGGCCTGCATCACATAGCGCACCGAATTGACATTCTTGATCTCGCAGCGCGTACCGAACGGATCGCCGGGCTTGCGCAGCGACAGGTTCACGTCGCAACGCATCGAGCCTTCTTCCATATTGCCGTCGCAAGTGCCAAGATAACGCAGAATCGCGCGCATTTTCTTGACATAGGCACCCGCTTCTTCGGCGCTGCGGATGTCCGGCTCCGACACGATTTCCATCAGCCCGACGCCGGCGCGGTTCAAGTCGATAAAAGATTTGCTGGGGTGCTGGTCATGCATGGATTTTCCGGCATCTTGCTCCAAATGCAATCGTGTAATGCCGACCTTTTTGGATTTGCCGCTAGGCAAGTCGATGATCAGCTCGCCCTTGCCGATGATGGGTTTAAAGAACTGCGAGATTTGATATCCCGTGGGAAGATCTGGATAAAAATAATTTTTGCGGTCGAAAACCGAGGTCAAATTGATTTGCGCTTTTAGCCCCAATCCTGTGCGAATCGCCTGTTCGACGCATTTTTCGTTGATGACCGGCAGCATGCCGGGAAAGCCCGCATCGACCAGCGACACTTGCGCGTTCGGCTCCGCGCCGAAATCGGTTCCTGCACGGGAAAATAATTTTGAATCGGAATTGATCTGGGCATGGACTTCAAGCCCAATCACCATTTCCCAATCGCCAGTTTTGCCTTTGATGTAATTCGATGTATCGGCCATTATTGCTCTCCCGCGATAAATTGCGGCTTATGGTTGAATTCGCAAATTCTTTCCAGCACATCGGCGGCGCGGAACATGGTTTCCTCGTCCCATCTTCTGCCGATGAATTGCAATCCCAGAGGTAAGTTGTTGGACGACAATCCGGCGGGCACGGTGATTGCGGGCAGCCCGGCATGATTGGCCGGAACGGTGAACAAATCCTCTAAGTACAAATCTATGGGATTTGCGAATTTTTCGCCGATCGGAAAGGCGGGGCCGGGGGCCGTGGGCGTAAACAGCACATCGACTTCTTTCAGCGCGGTTTCCATTTCATCGGTCAATAGGCGGCGGATTTTTTGCGCTTGGGTGAAATACGCGTCGAAATGGCTGCTGGACAGAACGAACGCGCCGACCAGCATGCGGCGGCGCACTTCGCGGCCAAAACCTTCGGCCCGGCTGCGTTCGTACAGGTCGACGATGTCTTTCGGGTCTTTGGCGCGGTAAGTGTAGCGCACGCCGTCATAACGGGCGAGATTGCTCGACGCTTCGGCAGGGGCCAAAATGTAATAAATTGGAACCGAATATTTGAAATGCGGGAAGGATACTTCTTTTAAAATCGCGCCCTGCTTTTCAAGCTCTTTGGCGCGCGACTGCCACAGTTTCTTTAAATCTTCGCTCATGCCGTCGACCAAGCATTCTTTCGGCAAACCGATTTTCAGCCCCTTTATGTCGCCGGTCAGCGCCTTTTCAAAATCGGGGACGGGCATGTTTGCGCTGGTGGAATCTTTCGGGTCATAGCCGCAAATTTCGCGGGTGATGATGGCGTTGTCGCGCACCGTGCGGGTCAGCGGCCCCGCCTGATCCAGCGAGGAAGCAAAGGCGATGATGCCCCAGCGCGACGCCCGGCCATAGCTGGGTTTCGATCCGACGACGCCGCACAACGCTGCTGGCTGGCGGGAAGATCCGGCGGTATCCGTTCCGGTTGCGGCCATGGCGCAACGCGCGGCGACGGCGACTGCCGATCCGCCCGACGACCCGCCGGGGACGAGTTTTTTGCCGTCGCCCCTGTTCCAGGGATTGACGCAAGGGCCGAAATAGCTAGTCTGGTTGGACGCGCCCATGGCGAATTCGTCCAATGTAACTTTACCCACGGTGACCGCGCCCGCATCCAACAGTTTTTGAGATACGGTCGATTCATAGGTCGGCACGAAATTTTCCAGCATCTTGCTGCTGGCGGTGGTGCGCACGCCCTTGGTGCAGTACATGTCTTTGTGCGCGATCGGAATGCCGTCCATGGCGCGGGCGTTGCCCTTGGACAGGCGCGCATCGGATTGCTTGGCTTGTTCCAGCGCCAAATCCGGCGTTTCGGTGACGAAGGCGTTTAGCGGCCGCGACTTTTCGACGGCGGCGATATGCTCTTGCGTCAGCTCGGTCGCGGAAAATTTCTTGGAGCGCAGGCCTTCGATGGCTTCCGCCATGGTCAGGTCGGTGAGTTTTGCGGGAAGGGGTTTTTTTAAAGGCAAAGACATAATTTCTCCGGGGGGGTAGTGGGGTACGGGGTAGTGGGGTAGTGGGCAAGGATTATTTTTCCATTACCCCATTACCCCAGCCCCTGAACTCCTTTATTCGATGACTTTCGGCACGGCGAAAAAATCCATATAGGCGTCGGGCGCGTTTTTCAATATATCCTCGCGTTTGTTGCCGTCGCTGACGATGTCGGCGGAAAGCGGCATTTTATCGCCAAAGGTGACCAGCGGCTCTATGCCTTTGGTGTCCACCTCGGCGATTTGCGCGATCCAATCGAAAATGCCGCCCATGTCTTTGGCCATCTGCTCGCGCTGGTCTTCCGGGATGTGTATCCGCGCCAGTTTTGCGAATTTGACGACGTCTTTGCTGGTAAAGGCCATAAAACTCCTCCGTATAAGCTGGAAACTATCGCAAAACGGCGCTATGCTGTCAAACACTGCTATGACAACACAGCGACTTACCCCGCCAAAAGGCAAAAGAATACTGGGCCTGGATATCGGCGAAAAAACCATCGGGATTGCCTTATCCGACCGGCTGCATTCGATTGCGACGCCGCAGCACACCATATCGCGCACCAAATGGCAGGCGGATTTGGATCAATTAAGGCAATTTTCCGAAGAAAACGAGATTGGAATGACGGTTCTTGGCCTGCCGTTGAACATGGATGGAACCGAAGGCCCGCGCGTGCAATCGGTGCGCCAATTCGCCAGGAATTTGCAAAAAGACGGCTTTTTTGCGCCTATGCCGCTGGTTTTTTGGGATGAAAGACTTTCCACCCAGGCGGTCGAACGCAGCATGATCGAATCGGATCTAAGCCGCGCGCGCCGGGCCGAAATTATCGATTCCGCCGCAGCGGCCTATATATTGCAGGGATATCTCGACAGCTTGCGCCAGCCAACCGACTAAAATATGGACATTTTACCCGTTTTGGGGTAATATTCGGCGGCTTTTAAGTAACGGCGCCCGAGCACCTTTATGCAGGACTTTGGAAATGAAATTTAAGACATTGGTTTTTATTGCTTTTTTTGCCATTGGCTCTGCCGCTGCAGAGGCCAAGGAGTTGACGCGCGTTTATCATAACGGCAAACCCGGCGGCGCTACGCCATCGACCTTGATGACCGAGGAAATGGCCAGCGAAACGGCCGTCAATTACCAAGATACCGGCAAGATCGGCCGTAGAGTTTGGACATATTCCAAAACCCCGCCGGCAAACACGTATAGCCGGTATGATTTGCTGCGTGGACGCAACGACGTGGATTTTTATATCCGCAGCAGCCGGGCTGCGAGCCGGGCGCTGATCAATGTCACCACCCATTACGATCCGTATTATTTCAGCGCGCGCCGCTATTAATATTTTTTCTTTAGTCGGCAGTTCATGCTGAAATTATCCAGATTGCTTTTTTTGTGTTCCGCCTTGGTATTCGGGGCTATTCCTGTTTTTGCCGGGGAACAGATTATGCCCTATCCGCAGGAAAACGCGGCGGAATCGCCAGCTCCGCTGTGGGTAGTGACCAAGCAATCGAAACATAAATTCATCGTGGAAGTCGCCAAGACCGAAAGCCAGCATCAACAGGGCTTAATGGGCCGGACGCAACTCGCCCCCAATTCCGGCATGGTTTTTCTGTTCGATCCCCCGCGCGAAGTCAGCATGTGGATGAAGGATACGCTGATCCCTCTTGATATGCTGTTCGTCAATCCGCAAGGCAAGATTTTCCGCCTTCGCGAAGGCAAACCCAATGATTTGACGCCTCTGGCCTCGAACGGTAAAACTGCGGCCGTTATTGAATTGCCTTATGGGACGGTCAAAAAATTCAATATACGCATAGGGGATAAAGTGTTGACGCCTGCGCTAAAGGATGATTCCACGGTTGCCAAGCCTTAAGGGTAAAAGAACGCAAGTCCGCATTAAGCCCTTTATTCCTGCCCCCGATTGCTGTATACCGGGTGTCCGGTTCTGATTCGGGGAGTAGCGCAGTCCGGTAGCGCATCTGCTTTGGGAGCAGAGGGCCGCAGGTTCGAATCCTGTCTCCCCGACCATCCACTAAAAGTTCAAGCCCATGCAAGTCCGAATTTACAAACCCGCTAAAACATCCACCCAATCCGGTTTGCGCAAAACCAAAAAATGGTTGATGGAATTTCCTCCCATCGACAGGCCGGATCCGAATCCGCTGATGGGATGGGCCGAATCGCGCGACACGTTGAAACAGGTTCATTTGCAATTCGACACCATGGAACAAGCGGTCGAATACGCCAAGCAAAAAGGCTTGGATTATGTCGTCGAGCAAGCGCATAGCGCCGCCACGAAACCCAAATCCTACTCCGACAATTTCCGTTTTAATAAGATAAGCTAGCTGGCTGATAGCGGTTGACCGTTGACATTTGTCATGCGTGCCGCCCTTGTCGTTCCCGCCTCTCCCTTTGTCATCCCCGCGCCCCCTTTGTCATCCCCGCGAAAGCGGGGATTCATAGCCCGGTATTTTGCAAACAGATAAAGCTCATGGATCCCGGATCGCGCTTCCGCCGTCGCTCCTTACGGAGCTATGGCGGACAAGTCGCTTGTCCGGGATGACGAGGGCTGTATCATGTCGAAACCAAAGGCGAAGACGGGCGTATCGAAGGATGGGCAGCAGAATCCCCACCCCAAAATTGCCCCCGGCAATTTTGACC
>CAYRVJ010000088.1:0-5849 GCA_964427785.1 uncultured Alphaproteobacteria bacterium
AAAATAGCTTTGAGGCGACCTCGATATCCTTTAGTTCCTTCCAGACGGAATTGGCCATAAAATATAAAAACACCGCGTATTGATTGGAATGCAGCGGCGAAAACCCTTTGTCCGGCCACATACGGCACAGTTTTACCGGCTTGCGCATGCGATCGAGGCCATAGTCGATAGCGCGGCTGATCGTCGATTTGACGCTAAGGTCGTGCTTGTCTGGGAAAAAATTGCTAAGCTGCCCGCTGAGCATTTCTACCATTTCCCGTCTGCTGGTGTTAACAAGTTCCATTGGCCTGCAAGGTTTTATTGCAATCTATGATATAAGGCAGTTTATCGCCCAGCAATGCCGGGCGTAAGCCGAAATCCGCTTTCAATTTTGAAATGTCGATATCTGATGCTTTTGCGCCAGTTCCCCGCTGCGACGGCGTTATAACCACGCCCAGATACCGTTGCAGCATGGCGAATAATTCCCTATTGCCGACATTCTGGCCACTGGCCACATTGTAAATCGCAGGCGCGTTATGCGATAAAATAGCCAGAATCGCCTCGCACACATCGTCGATATATACATAGTCGCGCGCCGCATCGGCCTTAGAATCAAGCGAAAAATTGCGGCCAATCAGTGCTTGCTCGATTGTGGTATGCAGAAAATTGCGGTCGGAAAGATCCTTGGAATAGACCGAAGCCAGCCGCGCCACCTTGGCCTTGCCATTGCTTGCGTGCAGGCAAAGCCATTCGCCCAGCGCCTTGGAGAGATCATAGGAGTGGCGCGGATTATGCGGATTAAGAATCAGATCTTGCGATTCCTCGCCACCGCCCTGCCCCGAATCATAAAGCCTGGTCGAGGAAAGATAAACCAAAGATTCAAAGGTGGCTTCCTTTAAAATACGCGCCAATAAAGACGTGTGCGCCTCGATCGTGTCGAATGGCCGTTTGGCGTAATCGGCGGTCAGGCCGATGCAATACACGACATAGCCCAAATCGCGGGTGAAAATGCCGTCGTCGTTCTTGCCGGGCACCTGCGGGTCAAGCCCAAGCCCGCGCATATGGGCAGTCAGATGCGAGCCGACAAAGCCCCCTGCGCCCAGCACAGTGATCGGTCTTTTGGATTGCATCAAAAAATTCATATAATTCGGCCCCAATATTAAACGGACAACAAGGCTTCGGTAAAAGCGGCGGCGAATTTTTGCGTGTCGATCAATGGCGATTTCATCAGATGCGGACGCAGGTTTTTGCGCAAATCGCGCAAGCGATCGAGATCTTTGGCGGTTTTCAGGGCAATTTCCACATATTGTTCGTCCGTCGCCGCGCATAACGCATTCAGCCCGGTATAGCATAAAACGCTGAACGATACGCGCTGATGGATTTGCGAACCGTACCGCGTCACGACCGGAACGCCCATCCACAGGCTTTCCACCGTGGTGGTGCCGCCGGTAACGGGATAAGTATCCAGCGAAACATCCATTTCATTATAATAATCCAAATGCGATGGCAGATAATTCGCCTTTAGCATGATCCGCGCCGGGTCTATATCGTCCATCACAATGGAGCGCATGATATTCGCGGTGTACTCGGCATCGGCGAATTCCGGGCGCACGTATAAAAGTTTCGAGGTCGGCATGGCTTGCAGCACTTGCCGCCATAAATCTATGGTTTTAACGCCCAATTTATAAGGGTTGTTCAGCGATCCAAAGGTGATGTACCCGTTGCGGTCAAAAGGCAAATCGCCGATGGCGCGCGGTTCCGCCGCGCCGAAAGACAGATAACTGCTGTCGGGTAGAATCAAGGGCGTTTCCGTCATGCAGTCTTTGTTGCCCGCATTCAAAAAGCGATCGACAATAATGTAATCGCAATTTTTCAATCCGGTTGACAAAGGGTACCCAAGCCAGGTCATTTGCACCGGCGCGCAGCGCCAGGCCAGGACATGCGGCTGGCCGCCCATGGTCATGCCGTTCAAATCAATCAGTATATCGACATTGTCTTCGGCAATAATCTGCGCTATTTCGGACGGGTGTTTTTGATAAACGTCGGTAAATTTCCTCAACCGTTTTTGGAAATGTTCATGCACCTTGTCGCCCATGCCCGGCATCAAGCTATAGCCGTACAATTCCAATTGGCTTTGATCTATATGTTCCACCACCGGCAATAAAAATTTTCCGACCGAGTGGTCGCGGAAATCCGAAGACAAAAGCCCGATGCGGCGCGGACGCTTGCCGGTCAGGAATTTGTTTTTGGTCAGCGCCGTGGCTTTCTTTTCCCAGAATTTGCCCCATTCGCGCTGGATCGAGAATAATCTTTTAGATGTCTCGTCGTCTTCGGCCATCACAAGCCCGATGATCGACATATTGGTCGCGAATAACGGATCGGTTTTAAGGTCTTTTATCCGCAGCAAATTCGGCAATTGGCGCATGGCAGAAAAATCGCCGATATTGCGGTAATAATTATATTGATGCACCATCACGGCAGGATCGTTTTCCCATTTCGGATCGTCGCGCCAATATTGCAGGCTTTCATTCACGCCGGCAAAATCCTTGGTTTCCAGCAAGCAAGCCAAAAGCCGGTGCCGGATTTCAAAGGAATCCGGCTCTATATCCAGGGCTTTTTTCAAGGCATGAACGGCGGTGGTATAATTGAAGCGGTCTGCCAAAATGCTGCCGCTGATGAAATGCGCCTTGCCGGAATTGGGATTTTTGCGCAGCAGCTTGTCGCAGTATTTCTGCGCCTCGAGTTTTTGTTCGGTCATGTAATAGCAAGAGGCAAGCGCGCACAGCAGATCTTCGTCATCCTGGCCGGATTGTTCTACGGCGACAAAATACGGCAAGGCTTTTTCATGGTCGTTCAGCATCAACAGGCAAGACGCATAAACGCGCTGCGCGATGATATGATCCGGCTTTAATTTCAACGCCAAATTCAGATAGGGAACAGCCTCTTTATAGCGGCTAAGATTGTCGTATAGCATTTGGCCATAATGCAAATTGGCCTTGAAGTCCTGGGGATTGATGCGCAACGCTGCCTGCAATTGCTGTTCGGCCTCGGCGAATTGCGACAATTTGCGTAAAGTGAGCGCATAGTTGGTGCGGAAATCTATGAATTCCGGGTCCAGCTCCACCGCTTTGGATTGATCGGCACGCGCAGCGGCCAGATCCTCTTTGACATAATACATCGTCCCGCGCAAATTCAACGCATCGGGATGATCGGGAACCGCATTCAAAACCTGGGTAAGCAGTCCGATAGCGGTATCGACCTGGCCCTGCCCATAAGCGGCAATGGCCTGCTGCATCATCAAGTCGATTGTATTGGCGGATTGGTTAGCGTAAACCATGTTTTTTCACCACCGTTTGCATGGCCATTTCGAAATCGGAAGAAAAAAGCTTTTCGTCGCACAGCGCCGATGTGCGCATAATCGGGCGCAAATTGGCGTGCAACCAGCGCAGTAAATTGGTATCGCCGCTGAGGTTCGATGCGATATTCACGAACGCTTCTTCGCTTCCGGCGCATAAATCCGGAAATCCGGCGTTGGAAATGAAACTGCGGCTTAGGCGGCTGTGATGCGCGTTCATATAACGGGTGATCACCGGCACGCCCATGCTCATGGACTCGCAGGTTGTGGTGCCGCCGGTAAGCGGGAACACGTCCAGCGAGATATCCAATTCGCGGTACAGCGGCAAATGATGACCCATCGGGTTGCAGTAAAACAAAATGCGTTCGGGATCGATACCGTATTTGGCGAATTCCTTGCGCACATTCATCTTCAATAGATCCGACGAGGCTTCTGGCCGGACGACCATGAATTTCGCTTCCGGCACGGCCAGCAAACATTCCGCCCAGGATTTGACGATGGTCGGCGTGTATTTATTCGGGTTGTTGAAAGTGCCGAAGGTGATATAGCCGTTTTTCTCAAAAGCCGGGGTCGGGTCGAAATCCGGCTCGCTCCCCATCACATAGCAAGCATAGGAATTCGGCATCACCAGCGCGTCTTCGGCGCCGTAACCTGGCACTTCGGGCATATTGTACCGGTCATAGATCATATAATCGATGGTCGATATTCCCGTGGTAAAGGGATAGCCGATCCATTCCATCTGCACCGGGGCAAGCCGTTTTCCCATGATTTGCAGTCTGGAATCGGCGGTGAATCCATTGAGGTCGATGACAATATCGTTGTCGTCGCCGATGATCATATCCGCGAGTTCGTTGTTATACAAATGTTCGACATAATGAAATTCGTCGACACTATTGCGGATCTGTCTTTGGATTTTATCTTCGATCTGCTTTTGCGGGCTGTAACAGCGCACCTCGAAGATATCCTTATTGTAATTGGTCAGCATCGGCAGGATAAATTTGGAAACGACGTGCGACCGCAAATCAGACGACAAAAGGCCTAGGCGGATTTTCTTATGCGGACGCGGAACCGGCTTGAGCGAGTTTTTCACTTCCATCTCATCCGCCGCCTGGATCAAATAATCGCCATGCACCCTCGCCAAGTTGGAAAGCCGGATCGTGCTTTCGTCGTCTTTGGCATATTTGAAATAATTCATAAACATGCTGGCATAGGTGAATATCGGGATATGGTCGAAATTGGCGAATTTAGCCCCCTGCTCTTCCTGGTCTTCGGTAAAATCGAAAATACATTCGGATACGCGGTCGGCCAAAGAGCGCATCCTGTTTTTGTCATAACCGGGAACGGTTTCCAGAGTCTTGACGTAAAAATAGGCGCGGTCCAATTGAAATTGGTACATCAAGCTTTGAATCAGCTGGAAATAGGTGGGGATGAATTGCGGCTTGATTTCCAAGGCTTTGCGATAGGCGACCGAAGCGTCGCCGTACATTTTAAAAAACATCAGGATATTGCCGTAATTCAATCCGATTTCATAAGAATCCGGCTGCAGTTCAAAGGCCTTTTTGTACAGCTCCTTGGCCTCTTCCCAATTTTTCAAATGCTCTAGGGTAAAAGCCAAATTATTGAATGCCTCGCCGTCTTGGGGAAAATGTTCTACATATATCCGGTAAAATTTTTCGGCTTCTTCCCATCTGCGCAGCCGCATCAAGCAATCGGCGGCAACCTTGTTCATTTCATGCAATTGCGGATTCAGCTCTAGCGCCAGTTCGGCGTGTTCCAGCCCCGGTTCGTAACGCTCGCGTTCGAATTCGGTTTTCGCCATGTTGGCGTGGGCCTGCCAGCTATAGCGGTTCAAGGCGATGGATTGCTGAAAAATATCCGCCGCCTGTTCCCATTTTTTCTGGCTGCGGTACACCCCGCCCAGATTGTTCAATATTTCGTTATCGTTGGGCTTTAATTCGTTTGCTTTCGATAAAATATCCGCCGCCTCGTCGAATTCTTTTTTCTGCAATAGCAAAGTGCCGAGATAATTCAACAAAGTAGGATCTTGGCCGAATTCTTCCAGCAATTGCCGGTAGATCGCTTCGGCCTCGTCCAGTTCATTGCTGCGGTGATGGGAAAAAGCCTTTTCGATCAAAGCGCGGTTCGCGCGCTGCGATTCGAATACTTGCCAACTTTTTACATCCGTCTTCTGGGTCGTGGTCATGAAAGGATCAATGAACTGCGGAAAAGCCGTATGGGGGGATTACATAATGTATACCGATATTTTGCGTGCCTGACGGTTAACAAAACATTAATGCGCCAGGCTGCGCCTATAACTAAATCCTATATGGTGAAATCATATACCGGGTCGAACAAAAAAATTGAACTGCGGTTAAACCAATTTTAATTATTTCTCGATAGGATGATGGTGTGTGGCAGGATAGCCACTGAATTATATTTTCATCCATGTAGGAGAAGACCATGCCACTCAATATCGTTTCCAACCAAGCAGCGTCCATCGCTAATCGCGCCTTGA
>CAYRVJ010000089.1:0-2505 GCA_964427785.1 uncultured Alphaproteobacteria bacterium
CAATGTCGGCGACGAGGGCGGCTTTGCGCCGAACCTGAAAGGCGCGGAAGAAGCGCTGGAGTTTATTTTAAAGGCGATCGAGGGCGCGGGTTATATCGCGGGGTCGGACATTATGATCGCGCTCGATTCCGCCGCCAGCGAATTCCACAAGAACGGGAAATACGAATTGAAGGGCGAAGGCAAGACGCTCGATTCCGAAGGTATGGTGAAATTTTATCAAAAGCTGGTTTCCGATTATCCCATCGTGTCGATCGAAGACGGCCTCGCCGAGGACGATTGGAAAGGCTGGGCGTATTTGACCAAGCTTTTGGGCCAGCGCGTGCAGCTGGTCGGCGACGATTTGTTCGTCACCAATCCCGCCCGCCTGATGGACGGCATTTACAAGGGCTGCGCCAATTCGATCTTGGTCAAGGTCAATCAAATCGGCACATTGAGCGAAACCATCGACGCGGTGCAATTGGCCGGGCGCGCCGGTTATGGCGTGGTGTTTTCCCACCGTTCCGGCGAAACCGAAGACACGGCGATTGCCGATCTTGCGGTGGCGACCAATTGCGGCCAGATCAAGACCGGATCGCTGTCGCGTGCCGACCGCACCGCGAAATACAACCAATTGCTGCGCATCGAAGAACAGCTGGGTATGGCGGCGATGTATGCCGGCACAGGCATTTTACGCAACGAGCGTCCGCAGATGTTGACCGCGGCATAAGGCTGTGGTGAAATTACAAAATGACGCAAAGCTATGCGCCGGAAAATAAATCCCAGTCCATCATGGGGCTGGCTTTATGGGCGCTTTTCATAGGCTATTTCACCTTTCACCTGATCCAGGGCGACCGCGGGCTTTTGTCGATGCTGCGTCTTCAGGCGATGCACAAGCAGGCGGAAATCAAGCGGGAAGCGCTGGCGCAGGAACGCGCCGCGCTGGAAAAAACCGCGCAATTGCTTCACCCCCGCCATATCGACCCGGACATGCTGGACGAACAAGCCAGGCGGCAATTGGGTTATATCGCCAAGGGCGAAACCATGGTGATCCTGCCAAAGGCGCTGAACGACGCCGTTTCCGGGCCATAGGTTTTTTCCGCAATTTGATTTTATTTGACGCGGCCGTTACAATGCCGTATTGCCAAGATTGTGTGCGGTCGTGGCGGAACTGGCAGACGCGCTGGATTTAGGTTCCAGTGCCGCAAGGCGTATGGGTTCGACTCCCTTCGACCGCACCATCCGCCTCTGCTCAAAGAGCGTTAAGAAAGCCGCAACGATTATTATCTATAGCGCGTGCCGAACATTCTTGCCGCATGCTGCGATAGATCGAAAGGCTGTGGGCCGGATGTCGAAAAGCTGGCAAGCAGCCTGTCGGTTTCCCGCACCGTGTCAAAGCCGGGATTGACCCGCCAATCCCATAGACGCGAAGGATCGTTTTTCGGCAGCTTCAAGGTACGGTCGATGTCGCCTTCTGTTGCGAAAAAATGCCAAACTGCCTTGCGGATGAATTGACGGCCAAATGTTTCCGCCGGGTTTACCCAGGCATACCAGCCATTTGGCCAGGGCGACAGCAGCAGATAAGGCTTTTCTGAGAGTGCGGCAAATTTTTCATCGCTATCAATCGTGATGGGCTCCCCGCCGATTTTTTTGCACATCGTATAAAAAGCGATTTTATAAACAGAGCGGAAATTGATAAGGTGAATATGCGGGAATTCTATGCAGGCGCAGCCGATATGCCCGCCTGCTGCCGAAACTTTGGATTGCGTTGTGGCCGCCGCGCCATGTTCTACCAAGAGCGGCTTGCCGCTCAGCTTTAATTTTTCGCGCAGCACGTTGGCGACGGCGATGGTGGCATGGCGCGTTTTTTCCGGCAAATTGGCGACGTTGTATTCGCCGTTTTCAGGGCAAACCAAAACATGTTTTGCAATCGCGCCAAGAGAGGCGAAGGCCAAAATTCTATCCTCGCAGCCTTCGGCCTTCGCGACATAGGAGTGGCGCAGCCCGCGCGGGTGATCGGGGCTGAAAAAATCGGGCAAAATTGCTTCCGACTCTTTCTGGCCGATTTCCTGGAATGTGATGGGGGAAGATTCCGTTTCTGCGGTCATAGGCATAAATCCCGAAAAAGGCGTTTGTTTCTTATAAAGATATATGTGGAATCATCCATTTGCAACTCTTTAAAATATCCCATATATAGGACGGGTACTCTAACAAGGAATGAACATGCAAGTTGCTGAAAAACTGAACGATGGCCTTAAGCGCGAATATCAAATCACCGTCCCGGCGAAAGACATCGCCGCGCATATGGACCGCAAGCTGCAGGATATGGCGGAAAAGGTGAACATGCCGGGATTCCGCCCGGGCAAGGCGCCGATGACCATGCTGAAGCAACGTTACGGCCAATCTGTTTTGGGCGAAGTCATTGACTTTGCCGTGCGCGACAGCTCCAGCAAGGCGCTGCAGGAAAAAGGCGTCCGCCCGGCCTTGCAGCCGCAAATCGAACTCGGCGATTTCGGCGAGGGCAAGGAT
>CAYRVJ010000089.1:2605-5838 GCA_964427785.1 uncultured Alphaproteobacteria bacterium
TGCCCGATTTCGAATCCGGCGTCGTCGGGTTCAAGCAGGGCGAAACCCGCGACATCCCCGTAAAATTCCCCGACAATTACGGCCATGCCGAATTGGCCGGAAAAAATGCGAGCTTTACCATCACCGTGCATGCGATTGAAGAAAAAGATGATGCCAAGATCGACGACGATCTGGCAAAGAGATTGGGCTTTTCCGATTTGAAGGATTTGAACGAGGCGGCCAAAACCCAGATCCAGCGCGAATACCAATCCGTCGCGCGGGAAAAATCCAAACGCGCGCTGTTTGATCTTTTGGACGAAACCTATGATTTCGATATGCCGCAAGGGCTTTTGGACAGCGAGTTCGACGCCATCTGGCGCAATTTCGAAGCGGCGAAAAAGAACGGCCGCATCAGCGAAGAAGACAAGGCCAAATCCGACGACGACATGAAGGCGGAGCTGCGCGGCGTTTCGACGCGCCGGGTCAAGCTGGGACTGATCCTTGCCGAAATCGGCAACGAGCATAAAATCGATGTGTCCGATGACGAGCTGCGCCGCGCGATTATGAGCGAAGCGCAAAAATACCAAGGGCAAGAACAGCGCGTTTTGGAGTTCTATCAAAAAACCCCGCAAGCGGTTATGGAGCTGCGCGGCCCTATGTTCGAGGACAAGGTGGTGGATTACATCCTTGAAACCGCCAATGTCACCTTGAAGCCAGCCGGCAAGAAAGAATTGTTCGACGCCGATGATTCTGCCCCTAAAACCGCCAAAAAATCTGCTAAAGTTAAGGCAGAATCCGGTGAAAAACCCAAAGCCAAAAAAGCCAAATAGCGCATTTTTTTAAGGAGCATCCATGTTTGAAAAAGACCCGATCGACGTGTTCACCAATACTTTGGTGCCGATGGTTATCGAACAAACCGCGCGCGGGGAAAGGTCTTTCGACATTTACTCGCGCCTGCTGAAAGAACGGATCATTTTCCTGGTCGGCCCGGTCAACGATCCGATCTCGTCGCTGGTCTGTGCGCAGCTTTTGTTCCTGGAATCGGAAAATCCGACCAAAGATATTTACATGTATATCAATTCGCCGGGCGGCATCGTGACCTCGGGGCTTGCGATGTATGACACCATGCAATATATACGCTGCCATGTCTGCACCGTTTGCGTCGGGCAGGCGGCTTCGATGGGATCGCTTTTGCTGGCAGCCGGCCAAAAAGGCAAGCGTTTCGCACTGCCCAATGCCCGCGTCATGATCCACCAGCCTTCGGGCGGCGCGCAAGGCCAGGCGACCGATATCGAAATCCAGGCGCGCGAAATTCTCTCTTTGCGCGAAAGATTGAACCAGATTTACGTCAAGCATACCGGCCAAAAGCTGGATGTCGTGTCTTCGTCCATGGAACGCGACAAGTTCATGACGCCGACCGAAGCCAAGGCGTTCGGGCTGATCGACGAAGTGGTTGAATCCCGCCCAGGCGGCAAGGAAAGCAAGGACGAAGCAAAGGCGGCATAGGATCGGGCTTTGCAGCTTTGGGTAAGGGTTCATCCGGCGGCTGTTTTAAAAACTGTGACATTCCGCTTGGAATGTGATCTGCTTGCTACTGGGGGCGTTTTTCCTGGGATGAATTCCGGTTTATTCACATACAAAGCGCATGCCAAGGCTATTCTGTAAAGGGTTTGTTAACCGGTTCTGTTCCACCATAGGTTATACAATCCTGCACTATATCGTTATTATCGGGTCAAGTCGGACCACAAGAATCCGGAGTTTTCAATGAGCAAATCGGGCGGCGACAGCAAAAACACCCTGTACTGTTCCTTCTGCGGCAAATCCCAGCACGAGGTTCGCAAGCTGATCGCGGGACCGACGGTTTTCATTTGCGACGAATGCGTCGAGCTTTGCGTCGATATCATCCGCGAAGAAACCAAAACGTCTTTGGTAAAATCCGGCGACACGATTCCTTCGCCGCTTGAAATCCGCAAGATTCTGGACGATTACGTTATCGGCCAAGACCATGCCAAAAAAGTTTTATCGGTCGCGGTTCACAATCACTACAAGCGCATCGTACACGCCCAAAAAAATCCCGAAGTCGAGCTGGCCAAATCCAACATCCTGCTGCTCGGCCCGACCGGAAGCGGCAAGACGCTTTTGGCGCAGACCTTGGCGCGGATTCTGGATGTGCCCTTTACCATGGCCGACGCCACTACGTTGACCGAGGCGGGCTATGTCGGCGAAGACGTCGAAAACATCATCTTGCGCCTTTTGCAGGCCGCCGATTACAACGTCGAACGCGCGCAGCGCGGCATCGTTTACATCGACGAAATCGACAAAATTTCGCGCAAATCCGACAACCCTTCGATTACCCGCGACGTATCGGGCGAAGGCGTGCAGCAAGCGCTTTTGAAAATCATGGAAGGCACGACGGCATCGGTTCCTCCGCAGGGCGGGCGCAAGCATCCGCAGCAGGAATTTTTGCAGGTTGACACCACCAACATATTGTTTATTTGCGGCGGCGCGTTCGCCGGCATCGAAAAAATCATTTCCCAGCGCGGCAAGGGCAGCTCGATCGGCATCGGCGCGGATGTGCGCGGGCCGGACGACCGCAAGGCGGGGGCTGTGTTGCGCGATCTGGAACCGGAAGATCTGTTGAAGTACGGCCTGATCCCGGAATTCATCGGCCGCTTGCCGGTGATCGCCACGTTGCAGGATTTGGACGTCGCCGCGCTGATCGAGATCCTGACCAAGCCGAAAAACGCGCTTACCAAGCAATATCAGCGCCTGTTTGAAATGGAAAACGTCAAGTTGAACTTTAACGAAGAAGCGTTAAAGGCCATTTCGGAAAAGGCGCTGAAACGCAGCACCGGCGCGCGCGGATTGCGCACGATCATGGAAACGATCCTTTTGGAGACGATGTACGAGCTTCCCGGCATGGATAACGTGGCCGAAGTCGTGATAAACCGCGACGTGGTTGAAAACAAGGCGAAGCCGCTCTATATTTATAGCGATAAGAAAAGCAAAGACGCCTCTGCTTAATAAAGGTTTCAGGTGCCGGGTGTCAGGTGTCAGGATTTATAATCCTGATATCGAGGCCTTGAATATAGCCTGAAACCTAAACCTAAAACCTGGAACCTTAGAATGACCGACCAACCGACACGCAATGCTTTAATTCCGGTTCTGCCGCTGCGCGACATCGTGGTGTTTCCGCATATGATCGTGCCGCTTTTCGTAGGCCGCTTGAAATCCGTGCAGGCGCTAGAGGCGGT
>CAYRVJ010000090.1:0-5824 GCA_964427785.1 uncultured Alphaproteobacteria bacterium
TAAAATCGCGCGGGATAGAGGTCGGGCACATATTCTATTTCGGCACCAAATATTCCCTGCCGATGAAGGCCGTGGTGGACGGCCCGAACGGCAAGCCGATCGTCTTGGAAATGGGATCTTATGGCATCGGCGTGTCGCGCCTGCTTGGCGCGATCATCGAAGCGAGCCACGACAAGGACGGCATCATCTGGCCTGATTCCGTCGCGCCTTTCCGCGTCGGGATTTTGAACTTGAAACAGGGCGACGCCGATTGCGACCGTGTCGCGGCCGATGTCGAATCGAAACTACGGGCGGCGAAAATCGAATATCTTTACGACGACCGCGACGAGCGCGCAGGGGCAAAGCTTGCCGATATGGATTTGATCGGGCTTCCCTGGCAGATCATCGTCGGCCCCAGAAACGCCAAAACCGGCCTGATCGAATTCAAAAGCCGCAAAACCGGCCAGCGCGAGGAAATGCCTGTCGAAAAGGCGATTGATAGGCTGGGGTAAAAATATCTTGTCATTCCCGCCCCGCTTTCGCGGGGAGGACAATGGTGTTATAATAACGCTAATTCCTAATCCCTATACCCTAACCCCTATACCCTTACTATTATGTTTTCTTTCCCTGAACGCCTGATCGCCTTTCGTTATTTGCGGCCCAGCAAATCCGATCGCTTCGTTTCGATCATCACGATTTTTTCTTTTCTCGGCATTATGCTGGGCGTTGCGACGCTGATCGTGGTGATGGCGGTGATGAACGGGTTCCGCCAGGAATTGTTCACCAAGATTCTGGGCCTTCAGGCGCATATCACCATCTATGCCGAATCCAATGGCCGGATCGATCCGATGCCGCTTTCGCCCGATTGGGTTTTGGATATCGGCAAGATTCCCGGCGTCATTGCGGCCTATCCCATCATCGAAGGCCAGGTGATGGCATCCATGCAAGGCAAAAGCCAGGGCGTTCTGGCGCGCGGCTTGCGGGCCGAGGATTACGCCAAGAAAACCGCCTTTGCGACCTCGATCACCCAAGGCAGCCTCGATGCGCTGCAAGGCGAGGATGCCATTATGATCGGTCACAGATTGGCCAAACAGCTGGGTGCGGGGCTGGGCGACAGGATCAATCTGCTTTCTCCCAGCGGCCAGGCGACGGCGTTCGGCACGATCCCGCGCGTGAAATCTTTTGAGGTCGCCGCGATTTTCGATGTCGGCATGTATGAATATGACAGCGGCTTTGTTTATATGTCGATGGAAAACGCGCAAGGCTTTTTCAATTTGTCGGGAAAGGCGTCGCGCTATGAAATCCTGACCCAGGATCCGATGCGGCTGGATATGGTCAAGAACCGCGTCTTTGCCCTGATCCCCGGCGATTATGTCCTGGTGGATTGGCAGCGGGTGCATGCGTCGTTTTTCAACGCGATTCAGGTGGAACGCAATGTTATGTTTTTGATCCTGACCTTGATCATCGTCGTTGCCGCCTTTAACATCGTGTCCGGCCTTGTGATGCTGGTAAAAGACAAAAGCAAATCCATCGCCGTGCTGCGTACTATGGGCGCGACGCGGGGGATGATCGTGCGAATATTTTTTATTAGCGGCGCTTCGGTCGGGGTGATCGGAACCTTGTGCGGGATTCTGCTTGGCGTGACATTCGCCCTGAACATCGAAACGGTGCGCCAGGCCATCGAATCGCTCAGTGGCGCGGAATTATTCGCCGCCGAAATCTATTTCCTGTCGAAACTGCCGGCGCAAATCGACTGGTCCGAGGTGCTGTCGGTGACGCTGATGGCGCTAAGCCTGTCTTTCCTTGCGACGATCTATCCGTCCTTGCGCGCGGCAAGGCTGGATCCGGTTGAAACCTTGCGGTACGAGTAATGCTGAAATTATCCAACATCCGCCATAATTACCGCCAAGGCGCGCAGAATCTTGAAATCCTGCGCGGCGCGGATCTGGAAATCCGGGCGGGGGAAATCGTGGCCTTGGTCGCGCCATCCGGCGCGGGCAAATCGACCTTGCTGCACATCGCCGGGCTTTTGGAAACGCCGGGCGAGGGCGAAATTTATATCGACGGGCAGGCGGCGCATGGCACGTCGGACAGGGCGCGGTCGATGCTGCGTTCCAAATCGATCGGCTTTGTGTACCAATTCCATCATCTGCTGCCCGAATTTTCGGCGCTGGAAAATATCATGCTGCCGCAATTGATCGGCGGCGCAAACGCGGATCTGGCCGAACGCCATGCGGTGAATCTTTTGAACCGGATGGGATTGGGGCAAAGGGCGCATCACAGACCCGCGCAATTGTCGGGCGGGGAGCAACAGCGCGTCGCCATTATCCGCGCGCTTGCGAATAATCCCAAAATATTGCTGGCGGACGAGCCGACCGGGAATCTGGATGGCGCAACGGCGGACCAGGTGTTCAATTTCCTTTATCAACTGTTGAAGGAACGCAATATGGCGGGCCTGATCGTCACCCATAATATGGATTTGGCGCAAAGGCTGGATCGGGTTTTGACCCTGCGGGACGGCAAGATAGCGGTTATATAGGTAGTGACTAATTTTGACTATACACAACAGCTCATCCTGAGCTTGTCGAAGGATAAGCGGCAAACGAAGTGCTTACAGCCCATGGTTCGACAGGCTCACCATGAGCCTTTTTGTCAAAATAAGTCACTGCTGCTATATAACGCTGCTTGACCAAATATCCTTTAAGGATTATATTGCGGCATGCCTAAAAAATACCATCATGTCCCGAAACCAAACCCCTATTCGCATGAAGAGCTGATAAAGCCGCGCACAGGGACAAAAAAAAGAAAACTAACCCCCATCATTGTGGCCAGCGCGGCATTGGGGGCGGCGATTTTAAAACTTAGTGCCGGTATTCAAAGCTTTCAGCGCGCAGTCAACAATACCGTAACCAGGACGCGTTTTGTCGAGAGCACTCATCAGCATGACTACGTTGTCTTTGGTATTAAAAATGGTTCCGATAGCTTTTATATAATTTCGCATGGCAATGGCGTGCTGCAATTTTATGAATCTAATGGTCAGGATATTATCGAATATGGCAGTGCCGAAGATTTCTTTTCGCGATGGGCGCAGTTGCCTCCTCCAAATTATAACCCCAGCCGATTAAGCCAAGCTTCCAGCAACTCAACACGCGCACTGCATCCGAGCAATCACCCTGTGCCTGCAGCTGATTCTTCAGATTATAATTTTAGACGTCGCACTCAAAATGAGCGGATGCAACAAATGCTAGATAGTCAAGCCTATGTCAGGTATGACATATACCTCAAGGATGGGGGGGCTCTTTTCGGCAGCTCTATGCAGTATTTAAACCTTGCAGACGAAAGCGATTTTATCATTGCGGTTACATCCGATGCGGAGGCGCGCGGCGTTTTTACCCCACAACAAGCCGCCGAGATCGCGGCCATTTGGCAAAAGGCGCATGATGAATTCAACGCCAATTTTCCCGATCAAAAAAGACCGCCCCTGCAGCCGGTTGAAATCGACCAAGCGTCGCAGGCCGAAACTATCCGCAAAAATATGGAAGAATTGCGCAAATTGCAGCAATTATCCCATCCACGCGGCCGTTAACGCCGCCCCTTAAAAACTTGCAGCAATTAGCTAGCCAGCTCATCCTGAGCTTGTCGAAGGATAAGCGGCAAACGCAGTGCTTACAGCCCATGATCCAACAAGCTCACCAGGAGCTAAGGGGTAGATTTTTAGGAAAAATAACCCATGGTCTAAAAACTTGCATCTGCCCGCTTTTCCTTTATTCTTTGGCCTATGCCGGGCTTTGCCGATTTCATTCATTTGCGCGTCCATTCCGCCTTTTCGCTGTCCGAAGGCGCGATAAGGCTCGACGATCTGGCGGCGCGCTGTAAGGCGCAAAAAATGCCCGCCGTCGCGGTGACCGACACCAATAATCTGTTCGGCGCCTTGGAATTCGTGGAGTATGCGGCGAAATCCGGCGTGCAGCCGATCATCGGCTGTCAATTGTCGCTGGCGCGCGAGGATCAGCAGGCCCGCCCCAATCAAATCCAGGAATTCGACAGCATCGTCCTGCTGGTGCAGAACGAGACGGGATACCAAAACCTGCTGCTGCTTTTGGACAAGGCGTATGATGCGGTGACGCGGCAGCAATCGCCGCATGTATCGCTTGCGGATTTGGAAAATCATCATGCGGGGTTGATTTGCCTGACCGGCGGAACGGGCGGGCCGATTGGCCGTTTGCTTTTGGCCGGACAAAAGGAAAAAGCGGAATCGACGCTCTTGCGCCTGCGCGCCGCTTTCGGCGACCGGCTTTATATCGAATTGCAGCGGCATGGCTTATCGGATGAAAGCCGCATCGAAGAAACGCTGCTCGATTTCGCTTATGCGCATAATATTCCGCTGGTCGCGGTCAACCAATGCTTTTACCCGGCGCCCGACGATTACGAGGCGCATGACGCGCTGCTTTGCATCGCCCAAGGCAAAACCGTCGGCGATCCCGCGCGGCGCAAGGTGACGCCGCAGCATTATTTCAAATCGGCCGCCGAAATGCGGCATCTTTTCGCCGATCTGCCCGAAGCCTGCGACAACACGCTGGTAATCGCAAAACGCTGCTCGTTTTTGTTGAAGGGCAAAAAGCCGATGCTGCCGAATTACCGCGACGACAGCGGCGACGACGAGGCTACGATTTTGCGCCGCCAGGCGAGGGAAGGGTTGGAGCGCCGCCTGCTAAACTCCTCCCCCGCAAAGGGGGAGGCGGAATACCGCGACCGCCTGGAATATGAAATCGATATGATTATCAAGATGGGATTTGCGGGCTATTTCCTGATCGTTGCCGATTTCATCCGCTGGGCCAAATCCCAAGGCATTCCGGTGGGGCCGGGGCGGGGATCGGGCGCTGGTTCCGTCGCGGCATGGGCCTTGACGATCACAGACCTCGATCCGTTGCGCTGGGGTCTTTTGTTCGAGCGTTTCTTGAACCCAGAACGCGTGTCGATGCCCGATTTCGACATCGACTTTTGCCAAGACCGCAGGGACGAGGTGATCCGCTATGTCCAGCAAAAATACGGCGCGGGCAAGGTGGCGCAGATCATCACCTTTGGAAAATTGCAAGCGCGTGCCGTGGTGCGCGACGTCGGGCGCGTGCTGGCGATGGCCTATGGCCATGTCGACAAAATATGCAAACTGATTCCGAACAATCCGGCAGCGCCCGTGACCTTGCAGCAAGCGATCGACGGCGAGCCGCTGTTGCAAGCGATGCGCAAGGACGACGCGCAAGTCGCCGAATTGATGGAAATCGCGCTGCGGCTCGAAGGGCTGTACCGCCACGCATCGACCCATGCGGCGGGCGTCGTGATCGGCGACAGGCCGCTGAATCAATTGATTCCGATGTACCGCGACCCGCGCTCCGACTGGCCGGTGACGCAGTTCAACATGAAATATGTCGAAAAGGCGGGGCTGGTAAAATTCGATTTTCTAGGATTGAAAACCCTGACCGTCCTGGTCAAGGCGGTGGAATTGCTGGCGCAGCAGGGAATTAAAGTCGACCTCGACCATCTGCCGCTGGACGACCCCAAAACCTATGCGCTTTTGGCCAGCGGCGAAACGTCGGGCGTGTTCCAGCTGGAAAGCTCCGGCATGCGCGATGTGCTGCGGCGGATGAAGCCCGACAGGTTCGAAGATATCATCGCGGTGGTGGCGCTCTACCGCCCCGGTCCGATGGACAATATCCCGAAATACATCAGTTGCAAATTGGGGCAAGAGCCTGCCGATTACCTGCACCCGACTTTAGAGCCTATCTTGCGCGAAACCTACGGCATCATGATCTATCAGGAACAGGTGATGCAGATCGCGCAGGTTTTG
>CAYRVJ010000091.1:0-5748 GCA_964427785.1 uncultured Alphaproteobacteria bacterium
GACAGTTTTGCGCCCAGGCTTCGAGGGTTACAACGCCGAATGATTCATAGCGGGACGGGAAAACGCATAAATCCGCCGTGCGCAACAAGGCTTCGCGGTCATGGCGCCAGCCCAGGAATTTTACACGGTCGCTAACACCCACTTCTTCGGCCAGAGAAACAAGGCTTTTGCGAAGATCGCCTTCACCCGCTATCCATAAATAGGCGTCCGGCACATCGGCCATGGCACGAATTAAGACATCCTGCGCTTTGGTCACATGCAACCTTCCTAAATTCAACAGCAAAGGCGCATTCCGGGGCGTGTCGAATTCCGCCCGGTCGATAGGATCTGCTTTTTTGTCCGGCGCGAAGGGTGGCACGACATGCAGCCTTTCCTTCGGCCAGCCGGATTGCAAAACATGCCGGCGCATATCTTCGGTCAGAACCACAATATGATCGCAGGATTGGTAATATTTCATATCGTAATATCCGCCAAGCCAGCCGATGTGGATATAGGGCTGCTTTATGCCGCTTCTAGGCGGAACGAATTTGGTGGCCCGGTTCATCCAGGTTTGCACGATATGCGGGCGGAAATTCAGTATTTCTTCCTTAAGCCCGTGGCGGGTGCGCCAATCGAACCAACTGCCGAAAGGCAGTGTCGCCACATCCACGCCGGATTTCTGCAATCTTTCCAGCCGCGATTCATAAGGCCTCAACACCGCCCGCTGCTCGAAAGGAATGCCCGACTTTTTGGCTCGCTCCATGGCCAGCACGAAATCGCCGAAGAAGGTTTCCGCCCCTCCGTGCTCTGCCCCCGCAATGACTTGTAGAATACGCATAGTTTTATCCCTGCCGTTCAAATTGCGCCTTTTTTCTCCCTGCCGTTATCCGACAATCGGGTAAATGCACAATTATTATTGTTTTTGTATTTTTAATTTCATTCTACGCAGGCTGATGATAATAAATATCCAAAAAAAATCCAGAGAAAAATGATTAAACTTCGATCTAATCAGCCTAAACAATTGGAATATATGAATTAACCTAAAATAATTTTTCAAATTCCAGCGCCGCTTGATCCCATTTCCACGACCGCTGCATATTCAAAGAATTGTGATGCAATTCTTGCCATAGAAGATCATTGGTTAAAATATCTATCCCATGCTGGCAAAACGCATCGTCGCTTTCGGCGACAAAGCCGGTTTTTCCATGCGCCACCCTTTCTGCGACGCAGCCTATCGGCCGCACCACGGCCGGAATCCCCATCGCCTGGCTTTCCGCCAAAGCCAGGCAAAAAGTTTCGCCTACATCGCCTTTATATAATATTGCCCTGCAATCTTGCATTTCCTGGATCAACAAATCCTTGGGCAAAGGATCGCGCAGGCGAACGCCCTTGTTCTCCATACAGCGCGCGACGCGCAATATCTCGTCCATCTTGTGGCCCAGCTCTGTGCCTTGCGCCTTATAGGTTGAGGCACCGGAAAAGACATGCAATTCGGCCTGCGGCACGTGGGGAAATATTTTTTCCGCCCAAAGTTGCAACAACCAGTCCAAGCCGCGCAAGGGATTGGATGTAAAAATCACTTTCGGTTTCGGCGCAGAAGATTTTTCTTGCGTCTGACAAAACCTGTCGTCGATGCCATAGGGGATGATTACACGGCTGTTCTGCTTCAGCCAAGGCGGCGCAGAGACAGGGTAAGTTGCCTTATGATGCTCTCCTGAAAAAATTATGCTGGGGCGGAAATAAGCGAGCCTCCATAAATACCTCCACTTCAGCAAATATCCCGCAGGATTATGAATCCAGAAAATGCGCTTTCTAGTCTGCGGCGATCTATGCAGTAAAAATGCGCTGCGGTTGGCAACATAAACGTCGGCATCCTCAGGCCAGGGCGTGCCCAGCGGCCTCCATGAAATTCCTTTGTAATCCAAGGGCGCGATGCATTTGTTGCGCACGCTGATTTTGTGGCCTCTTCTTGCCAATACTTCCAGCAGCGAGATAAATGCCGATTCCGCGCCCCCCAAAGGCCCCCTCTCCATGGATTGCCCGTCAAATGGAATGCTTTCATCCGCGAATAGAATATGCGCCATTTACTTTCTTTTCTCCAAATATTTTAAATAGGACAGAATTGGGTAAAGCCCGGCGCAGGAGGCGATGACAAGGCCGTATCCGCCCTCGCGCCAGCCGCCACGAATAAAATAGCATTTTATAAAGCGGGAAAAAAACCGGCGGATATTTTGCGCCATGCCGCTGATTTTTTCGCCGCGCGCCGCCTTGTCGCAAAGATCTTGCGCACGCGCATCCGCATAAGAATTCAATCTACGCAAAACGTCCGATAAGTTATTATCCACGTAATGTAAAAGCGGGGCTTTTAATCTGGATCCTTGATTTCCTTTCAAAGTCAGGGCCGGGTGAACGCGGTCCCTGCCCCATATCTTGCAGCCCTTGCGGAACAATCCGATATAGGCGCTGCGGCCAAAAGACCCGCCCCAACCGTAACGAACCAGCCTTTTGCCGATGAAATTATCGACGGGGATCGCGTGATAATCCGACCGGGACGATGCGACAATTTCCAGGACTTCCTGGGTAAGTTCCTGTGTTACATGCTCGTCCGCGTCGACCTCTAAAATCCATTCCCCTTTGCAAAAATCAATTCCTTGATTGCGGCGATCGCCTTCTATGTCCCAGCTTCCTTGCAAAATCCGCTCGGTATATTGCCTGGCGATGGCCTCGGAACCATCGCTGCATTTATCCAGCACAACGACCAGTTCATCGGCGAAAAGCAAGCGGCGCAAGCAATCATGCAGGCGCTTTTCTTCATTATGCGCGACGACAAGTACGGAAAGCTTCATGCCGCCTGCTCCCTTTTCACTTTGTTCCATAACTCGATGGCGGCTTGCTCGGCCATATCGACGCTTAGGCTGCTCATTAGGCTTTGATCGCTGCGGTAATCGAAATTCTGGCTGTAGACCAATTGCTCATAGGACAAAGCTGTTTGCGCAACCATGGTCTTGCCGTTGCCCGAAGGCCATGGCGCGTAAACTTTGGCCGGGCTGGGACCGAACAGCCCCAGCACATTGGCGCCGCTTGCTGCCGCAACATGCATCAACCCCGAATCATTGCCGATATAAATCTTGCACTGCGCGAAAATCGCAGCACTCGTCAGCAAATCTATTTTACCGGATAGATCAACCGCGTTACCAAGCAAGGCTTGCAAGCGCTGGGCAGTTTCTTTTTCGTTGCTCGCGCCGAAAATAGCGATTTTGGCGCCGGGAAGAATTCCATCGGAAGCCGTAAGCCGGCGCAGTAATTCTGCAAAATTTTCAACATCCCAAATCTTGCCGCCCCAATTGGCTGAAGGCGCAACCGCGATATAGGAATGCGCCTGCAAATCCGGCAACAGATCCAGCGCTTTGCGCGCATGCGTGTCGTTAAAATGAATCTTAGGCGCGGGCGGATTCGACACTGCCAACACATCCCCAAGCTCTATTACCTTATGCCTGTCTTTCAGGCTTTTGGACGGGATATATCTTTTGCCGCAAATCAGGAAATAACTTAGCGCCGAACGGCGCAGGTCAACCACAATATTCCAGGGCTTTGTTACAGACCGCAGCCACAATACCAGCCAATGCAACGCCAAAGGGCGTTTTCGAATAACAATCAATTTCTCAAGGCCAGGCCAGGATTCAAACAACCCCGCTGCGGCAGGGCCGCAGGCGACGGTAATTCGGATGCCAGGATTCTGCCGCTGCAAGCAGTCCAAAATTCCGGTTGAAAGCACCGCGTCGCCGATGCGCGAAGATGTTATAAATAATAGCCGCATAAACTGATACATCTATTGAACAAGACAGGATAAGCAATATATTGTACCCGTTATGACAAGTCATTCCTTATTTTACACGCCACTGCCTTCGCGCGGACTGATAGAGGTTTCAGGCCCAGATGCCCGCACATTTTTGCAAGGCCTGGTCAGCAACGACATGGACAAAGTGACCGGGCAGCGGTCGATTCACGCCGCCTTCTTAAGCCCGCAAGGCAAGTTTCTGCATGATTTGTTCATCACCCAGCGGGACGAAAAGTTTCTGTTGGATTGCGAAAAATCCAGGGCCACGGATTTTTTAAAACGGCTTATGATTTACAAACTGCGCTCCAAGGTCGATGTCAAAGATATTTCCGATGATTATGAGATTTACGCGATTTGGGGAAAAGATGGTGATTTGCCAAAAGACAGAGGGGAAAGCGCGCAGCACGGCGGCGCAATTATATATCGCGACCCAAGGCTGACTGGCGCCGGCTGGCGCGCGCTTCACCCTGCTCAATCCTCAAAATTGAATATCGCAACAGCCGAAATCAGCGATTTTGCGGATTACGATTATCACCGCGCGGCATTGGGGCTTCCCGACGGCAGCCGCGATTTGGAAGTGGATCGCGCCATCTTGCTGGAAAACGGCTTTGACGAATTACAAGGCATCGACTGGGACAAGGGTTGTTATCTGGGCCAGGAGCTGACAGCCCGCACAAAATATCGCGGCCTTGTGCGCAAAAGATTGCTGCCCTGCCTGGCCGACGGCGATCTGCCGGCCTTTGCCTCGCCGGTCAAAGCTGTTTTGAACGATGGAACGGAATTGGACGCGGGCGAAACGCGCTCGGCTGTCCGTGGCATAGCTGGTAAGCCCGATATCGTGCTGGCGCTTTTACGGCTTGAAATATTGGAAAAAGTTAAAAAATCGGGCGGTTTGTTCGCATGCGGAGGCGCCGCATTAAAACCCTATTTTCCGGATTGGTACAAAACTCTTGGCGAAAGCGCCTAGGCCGCCCGGCGTAAGGACGGCTGTTTTTTCGCGCCGGTTTTTTTCTTCATCACCCGGACATTTCCCGCGCGGGATTTAATCCGCGCTTTGGGTTTTGTTTTGGTCGCCCTAATTGACTTATGGCGGATCGCTGCATGCGCCGCTGCAAGCCGCGCGATCGGAACCCGATAAGGCGAGCAGGACACATAATCCAGCCCCGATCTGTGAAAAAATTCTACCGATTGCGGCTCGCCGCCATGTTCGCCGCAAATGCCGATTTTTAAATCTGCGCTTGCACGTCGACCACGATCAACGGCGACCTGCACCAACTCGCCCACGCCTTCTTGATCCAGCGATACAAAAGGGTCTTTGGCGAACAGGCGGTATTTTTCATATTCCGGCAAGAAACTTCCCGCATCGTCGCGCGACAAGCCCATCGCTGTCTGTGTTAAATCATTCGTTCCAAAGCTGAAAAACTCGCAGCCCTCTAGCGCGATTTGCCCGGCGCGCAAAGCCGCGCGCGGCAATTCTATCATCGTGCCGATGATATAAGGGATCTTGGTGTTCTTTTCTTTAAATACCGCATCCGCCGTTTGTAAAATCATTCTTTTTAAGAATGAAAATTCCTGCTCGCCGCTTATCAGCGGGACCATGATTTCAAATTGCGGCGATTTTCCGGTTTTCTTTTTAACCTCTATGCCCGCTTCTAAAATCGCGCGCACCTGCATCGCATAGATTTCCGGGTAAACGATGCCAAGGCGGCAACCGCGCAGGCCCAGCATGGGGTTTATTTCACGCAGATTGTGCACCCTCTCGCGCAGCAAATGCGCCGGAATGCCCGAAGATCTCGCGACATCTTCGATTTCCGCATCCGCATGCGGCAAAAATTCATGCAAAGGGGGATCCAGCAAACGGATCGTGATCGGAAGTCCCTGCATTTCCTTTGCGATTCCCTCAAAGTCGCTTTTTTGCAAAGGCAAAAGCT
>CAYRVJ010000092.1:0-5708 GCA_964427785.1 uncultured Alphaproteobacteria bacterium
TCATGGACATAGCGCAGGATGTCAAGCCCGTTCATATCCGGCAGGTTGAGGTCCAGCAAAATTATATTGGGCGGATTTCTGTTGATTTCCAACAAGGCGTCTCCGCCGCTGCCTACATGTCTTATATGCAGCTTTTCCTTTGCAAGATATTCTGTGTAAAGAGCCGCGAGTGACGGCGTATCCTCTACCAGAAGCAGCGTTGGATTGACGATTCCCATGTTTCCTCATTTTGGCAGGAGCCTATAGGATAAGGAAAATAAATTAATAAAACGCTGCCAAGGCATATTTCCTATAAAAATACTGCCCGCGTATGCTGGTTGCACTGATGTGTTTTATACAACAAAAAACCCGGGGAAATTTCCCCGGGTTTTGTCAGGTTCAGTTGTGCCTTCTCTTAGCGGCGCTCGCCAATCAGGCGCAGCAGGCTGATAAACAAATTGATAAAATCCATATAAAGATTTAAAGCGCCGAATATGGATTTCTTCGCGGCTATTTCCGGGCTGTCGGCGGAATAATAGCTTTCCTTGATTTTTTGGGTGTCATAAGCGGCAAGACCGGTAAAGATCAAAACGCCCAGGCAAGATATGGCATACCCCAAAAGGCTGCTGCCCAAAAAGATATTGACCAGGCTGGCGACGATAAGGCCCCAAACGCCCATGATAAGGAACGACCCGATCGAGGTCAAATCGCGCTTGGTGGTATAGCCATAAAGACTCATCCCGCCGAAGGTCGCGGCAGTAATAAAGAAAGTCCGCGCGATGCTTTCATTGGTATAGGTCAAGAATATAGGAGACAGCCCGACCGCGATAAGAACGGAAAACAGCCAAAACACCGTCTGTGCGGTTTTAACCGACATGGTGTTGATCCGCCAGCCCATAAAAAACGCCAGGCCCAGCGGGGCGAGCAGCACAACCCACATCAAGCCGGAATTTACCAAAGCGTACAGCAATTCATATTGCTGGCCGATGTAAAAAGAAACCAGGCCGGTTAGCCCTAGGGCGCCGAGCATATAGTTGTAAACGCCGATCATAAAGCGGCGCAGCCCGGCATCGACCGTAGCGGCTGTGGCGCTAAATCCGCCTGCGCCGATTTGGGTGTAATCTCTTTCTGCCATGATCCAACTCCTTGTTAATTCGAAAGGGCTAAGCAGCCATAAGCATAAGATGGCGTTAAACCCGCCCATTTTCAAGGGAAAACGGATGGGTTAAGCCGTCAATAAATGGCCTTTTAGGCGGTTTTTTTGGTTTTGTCGAACAGGCTGGTCGCGGTAGCCACCATGGCCCCCAAATCCGCGGTATTGGCGGGGATGATCATGGTATTGTTGCTTTTGGCAAGCTCGCCGAACTGCATTAGGTAATTTTCCGCTATGCGCAAGGTGGCGGCATCCCGTCCACCGGGGGCGTTCAGGCTGTTGGCTACATCCATCAAGCCTTGCGCGGTGGCGCGGGCGACCGATAGAATCGCCTCTGCCTGGCCCAAAGCTTCGTTAATTTGGCGGGCTTTGTCGGCCTCGGACTGTTTGATGACTTCTTGCTTGTGGCCTTCGGCGGAATTGATGCGTGAATCGCGCTCCCCTTCGGATTGCAGAACCGTGGCGCGTTTTTCCCGTTCTGCGCGCATTTGCTTTTCCATGGCGGCAAGAACGTCGCGCGGCGGGGTGATGGACTTGATTTCATAACGCAAAACCTTGACGCCCCAAGGATCGGACGCGCGGTCAATCGAGCTAACCACTTCGATATTGACGCGGGTGCGTTCTTCGAAGGTGCGGTCAAGGTCGATCTTGCCGATTTCAGATCGCAGGGATGTTTGTGCCAGCTGCACAAGCCCGGTGACATAATCGGCGACGCCATAAGACGCCTTGGCCGGGTCAAGAACGCGGAAAAACACGATGCCGTCTATTTCCACCTGGACATTGTCCTTAGTAATACAAATCTGCGGTGGGATATCGAGCACGATTTCTTTCAGCGAATGCTTGTAGCGTACCGAATCGACGATTGGAATGACGAAATGCCAGCCGGCGCTAAGCGTGCGGTGGTAACGGCCAAGGCGCTCGACGATGAATACCTGCTGTTGCGGCACCACGCGCACCACACGCATAATGAAAACAAACGCAAAGACAAGCAAGATAAACGTTAAGAAAAAAGAACCTTCTTCCATGCTATTCTCCTTTATGGCGGCTAAGAATCAACTTAACGCCGTCGATGCGGATAATGTAGGCGCTTTCCCCCTGGCGCAGCGGAGCGGCATCTTGGTTGAATGCCGCCCAGGCGGAACCCTGATATTCTACTTGGCCAAGCGATTGAGCGGGAATGTCGACGCTTAGAATCAGGCTCTGGTCATTTATTATGGAAGCTGCCTGCGTTGACGCGATTCCGCTTTTGAATTTCTGGCGCAGCAGCAAAAGGCTGGCGATCGCGGCGATTGAGAAAACCAGGATTTGCGCGCTAAGTTCCGGCAAAAAGCCGAAAAATTTAAGAAAGGCAACGATGAGCGCGGAAAAAGCAAAAAAAACGAAAAAGAACGCCGGCGCCATGATCTCAATCAATAGCAACAAAATAGCGATGCCGAGCCAATAAATATAAGACATGAAAAAAATAGGATGCTAAATAAAGAGGTATAAAATTTATAGGTCAATCGGCAGGGAATGTAAAGCCGTTACGAGAAAAGCCCCATGATACGTTTATTCGTTGGTCTGCAATTGCCACAAAATATAAGGCAGAGTCTTTCCGCCTTGTGTTGCGGCCTTCCTGGCGCAAAGTGGGTCGATCCCAACGGGTTTCATATCACCTTGCGTTTTATCGGAGAAATTGACAACCGGCTTGCCGCAGATATCGACGGCGCGCTGCTTGAAATTCAGGCGAAATCCTTGCGCTTGCGTCTTTCCGGCGTGGGCCAGTTTGGTCCCCCGGAAAAAGCGCATGCGGTTTGGGCGGGGGTAGAGCGCAACGAGGCGCTATATCATCTGCACAGCAAGGTGGAATCTGCCGTTTCGCGCGCCGGCGCGGGGCCGGATCACCGTCGCTTTACGCCGCATGTGACCTTGGGCCGATTGCACCGCACGCCGATGGAATGGCTCGAAGGCTATTTGGTGCAAAATAGCAATTTTAAGACGGAAGAATTTTCAATTTCTGAATTGACGCTTTTTTCAAGCCATCCTGGTGACGGCGCGCGCAACTACTTGCCCGAAGCTTCATATAAATTAGGCTAATAAGAAATTTCTTCGGCCTTGGCAAAATCTTTGAGATCGATTTCGGCAAGCTGCTTATAGGCCGATTTTACGAAAGACTCGTTCTTTTTTATGATCGCGGCGGATTTATGGATGGTGCGGATATTGTCCATGATCTGATCGCCCATGTCTTTTTGGGTCAAGCCCAAAAGCAAAGACATATTGATCATCATGCCCAAAGATAGAGCAAATTTCAAAGCGCCTGCGCCGGGCATATCGTGCATTGTTTTTTCACTCCGCTTATTCTTTTAGAATGCCCTGAGATATTAAACAGAAGGTTAACGCCGATGGTTTTACAGATATAAATAAAAACATTTATTATCAATAGCTTAACTATATTCTGGCCTTTGCGCCCGACTTTTTGTTAAATTCGCAACATGACACGCATCGTTCAGAAGCTAGAAGGCGAACAAAAAACCCAGGCCTTATCAACCCTGCAAGGCTGGAAAGAGTTACCCGCGCGCGAAGCGATTTTTAAAAAATTCCAATTCAAGAATTTCGCCAAGGCTTGGAATTTCATGTGCCGCGTTGCAAAGCTCGCCGAAGAAATGAACCATCACCCGGAATGGTTCAATGTTTATAACCGCGTTGAAGTCACGCTTGCAACTCATGACTGCAACGGGCTTTCCGAGCTGGATATCAAAATGGCAAAAGCTATGGATGATTTCGCCAAGGAGTAAAAAATGATCGCAAGCCAAGAGCAGACTGTGAACGCCAGGCAAGCCCAATTTATGCGCGATTTTGCGCAAAATTATCGCGGGCTGGATCCGGCACGTGTTTTAAGGTCTGCGGCGCAGGCGGTGATCGACTACAATATGCGCCAAATGCACAGCGACAAGAACGGCGTGGATCTGCGCAAGATTCTCGAACTGCGCCATGAATTTTCCGCTATGGGCTTGCTGGTTTTGGATGAACGAGAGAAAGATTTTGAAAGCTTTAAGCGGCATTGGCGGCAAATACGGCTGGAACGGGATTTGGGGCGGGAGATTTTGGATTGCGCCACCTATTTGCGCACCATCATGAACCGCCATAAAACACTAAAAAGCCGGGACCCGTTCTGGTTCTATCCAAAGGCGGGCCAAACATGGCAAAAGGTTTTTAAATGGGACGAGTCGATAGAGCCGACTAAGCGCAATTTCCAGCTAATCGTCGCATCCGCGATGCGTTCCGCGCCGCCGCAAAGCCTGGTAAAGTCTGTCGATTATTTCTGCGGCAAGGATAATTTTGCAAAACACGCCTCCCCGCAAGAAGCCGAGCGCGCAAGAATTATATTGGGGCTTTTTCTTTACGAAATCCGCAGAAGATTGAAAAGAATGGGCGTAAAAGACATTCCGCGCAAGCCGCCGAATCGCCGCATAAAAGAAAGCGGCGATGCCTTGATGCCGGATGTCGCGGCAAATCCATGCCCTTATGCCAGCGCCAAGGAATTGGAATTTGCAGGGGAAATGGCGGCCTTGATGGCAGGGCAGACGCCCAAAGACGTGTGGATCATAGGCGGCGAAGATTATTTAAAATCCGCGCCGATTCCTTTCGCGCGGGAAAAAGCGACCAGGGCGCACCGCACGGAAAACGATCAAACAGTTTTAGATTACGGCGTGCGTGTCGAAGCAAGAGAGCGCGTTGCCGCTAAGGGCCGCAATTTCCAAAGCCGCGATAGGCGCGGAAGATTCGGCCCGAACGATCCCGCGACAATTCGTCTTGTCAGGGGTGGTGGAAGAGTAGCGCGCTAAGCCGCCGCCGGGTTGCTGGCGGCGTCTTGCATCGGTTTTGATTTTCTCTTGCGCTTCATCAGATAAAAGGTGCTGGCCATGATCACCGCAGCGCCCAAAATGCTGAGCCCGTCCGGCGCATGACCGAACATAAAATATCCCAAAAGCGCGGTGTAAATAATATTGATATAGCCTAAGGGCGCTAAATAGCTGGCATCCGCCAGCGCATAGCTGCGAATCACGCAAAGCTGGGCGATGATGCCGAAAAGCCCGGTGATAAAAAGGCTTTGCCATTGATCGGGGCTGGGTGCTTGCCACACGAAAAGCGCGAAAGGCAGGGAAAACAGCGTCGAAAACAGGCTGAACCAGGCCAACACCGAAAAGGCGCTTTCGCTGTCGGTAAGCTCTTTAACGATGGTGATGGCAAAGGCGACCAGCACGGCGGCCAGCACCGCCACCAGATAATTGGGATCGAAATGTTCCGGCGTCGGGCGCAAGATGACAAGAATGCCCAAAAATCCAATGATTGTTAGCGCGATTTGCAGCGGCGTGACTTTTTCTTTCAGAAAAAACGCTGCCAGGATCAAAATGAATATCGGTTTGGAATAATTGATCGCGGTCACATCGACCAGCGGCAAGGTCGCAAGGCCGTAAAACGTACAGCTCATGGCGGCAAAGCCGATAACGCAGCGAATCAATTGCAATTTCCAGCGGTCGGTTGCGAAAACTTTTCTGGGGCCGAAATAAAAAATAAAAGGCGTTATCAGCAAAAG
>CAYRVJ010000093.1:0-5671 GCA_964427785.1 uncultured Alphaproteobacteria bacterium
TGCTGCTTCCGGCCATTCTTTTCGTGGCTATGGCTTTTGTCATGCGGCGGTTTTCCGAAAGGGTGGACGGCGTTCAAAAAAACTTGCGCGAACATGAAGACAGGCTGGAAGCTGCTGTCACTAAAATCCAAGACATCGAACTGGATATGGAATCGCGCGGCAAGCGGGATCAGGAAATCCTATCCCTTTTGAACCAGCTGGCGAAATCGCCCAAGGGCGCTAACAAAGCCGAGGTCGACGCGGTTGTGGCCGAAGTGAAAGTATTGCAAACCATCGTCGAACAATTGACCCGTTCCCGCGCCATCGGCGGCGGCATTCGCACCACTATCGCCAAGGCTGGAAAAACGCATGACATGCCGGTTGAACAGCCGCCGGTCATTCGTACCGATTACGACCAGGAAAAAATCCTGCAGGTGGTGCAGGCTGGCTTGCGCAGCGACCGGGTCGATCTGTATATCCAGCCGATCGTAAGCCTGCCGCAGCGCAAAATCCGCCATTTCGAATGTTTCTCGCGCATCCGCGACGAGGAAGGCGGCATTATTTTACCCGAACAATACATGACGGTCGCCGCCGATGCCGGGCTTTTGGCTGCCATCGATAATATGTTGCTTTTCCGCTGCGTACAGCTGATTCGCCGCGCCAACATAAACAATTTCCATGGAAATTTCTTTTGCAATCTTTCGATGCACACCCTGCATGACGCGCATTTCTTCGAAGATTTTCTGATGTTTTTGAAAGACAACAAAGAACTTGCCGGCAAGCTGGTATTCGAGGTTGGACAGCGAGATTTCGATGAGCGCGATGTGACAAGGGAAAAATTGCTGCTTCGGCTGCATGAATCGGGATGCCGCTTGGCGCTGTCCAGTGTGGTGCATGCGCGCGTAGACGTCGAAGGTTTGCACCGCTGTCGCTTCAAATATGTCAAGCTGGAATCCGGTGTCATTCATGCGGCCATCAAGGCAGAGCCGCCTTTGGATCTAAAGATCATGCGCCGGGTGATCAACAATCACGATATGGATTTGATCATCGAGCGCATCGAAAGCGAACAGGCGCTTTTGGACATGCTGGAATTCGACATAGATTTCGGCCAGGGATTCTTGTTCGGCGAACCGAAACTAAGCAACAACTAAGATTGCAAAATTACGCTGCGCGCGTGGTCGAAAGGGGCTTTGCCTTTTTCTCAGAAGCCTTTTCCGGCACTTTTTCTTTCACATGCATTTCGGTTGGCAGCGAAATAAGTTCATATTCGCCTGGCGCCACGGCATTCAGCTCCATATGGAACATCAAAGACAGGCTAAGCTTGGTCGCGGTGACATAAGATTCCTTGGTCATGGATCCAGGCGCGTCCAAAGATTCGGCGTCGACGCCGATCAAGGTGACACCGCAGGCCGCAAGCAGCCTGATCGCGTCTGGCGATAGCACGGCATAGCCTTTGCCGTCCGGTCTTTTTGTTTTCAAAAGAACCCGCGTTACCTTGCCGAATAAGTGCCCTGCCAGGTGTTTTGGCAGAATGACGTGGTCGACATTGCTTAAATCTATCACGCGGCAGCGGCCGACATAACGGCCTACGCCGGCTTCTTCGTTGGCCCAGGACATGATGGATTCGCGGGTGGCGTCGGAAGGAAAGTTTTCCAAATCGCGCTGCGATTGCGTCAAAAGAAAAGTCGTGTGGGATTGCTTTTTTAAAGTCAAATTCCAGCCATCCCCAGAAGGCGGAGAATTATCCACATGAAGCTGCTGATAAGGGCTGATATCCCAGAATTCTTGCATTATCTATAGCCTGCCCTGTACAGGTTTATCCGAAAAAAACATATATATCTTGATTATTAATATAAAATTATATCACAACTTTTAGCTGTATCCAATAGCTTAGCCGTGCAGTGCAAAATCAGCCTGGTATTTGATCCATTTTCCAAGAATAGCTCGCAGTAAAACAAAGGTGCGGCGCAATAACAAGCGTTGGATTTACTGCAAAGCACCATGTTTTTTTGAAAATTTCCGTGTTTTTTGCGGTATTTCAGGGCTTTAGCAGTCAATGCGCAACTTGGCACTTGACGGGCTTGGCGCTTTATTTTAAAACACAGCTAAGCCAATAAAATTACGCTTACTTAGGAAGTTAGAAAGGTAGGGAGTCATGACACGCCGCTGTACGTTAACCGGCAAAAAGGTGCTTGTAGGCAATCGGGTAAGCCATTCCAACACCAAAACCAAACACCGCTTTATGCCCAATTTGCAAACCAAGTGGGTTTACAGCGATATTCTGCGCAGCAATATACGCGTCCGTTTGTCGGCGAATGCTTTACGCACCGTGGATCATGTCGGCGGGATCGATTCCTTTTTGCTGAAAACGCCAGTGACGAAATTGCCCCCTGAAGGCGCCATCTTGAAAAAGCGGATTAAAGCCGCGCAAAAACGCCGTATGGAATCCGCCGCCGCTTAGGCCTTGCGGTTCCGCACAAAGCCCGCGCGATGCGGGCTTTTTTATTTTGTTGAACATTCATGCAAATCACTTATCCCGGTTTTGATTTTAAGATCACAAAGCAGGCGCCGAATTGCAACGCCAGGCTTGGCATTTTGACGACGCCGCATGGCAAGGTTGAAACCCCGAATTTTATTTTCTGCGCGACCAAGGCGGCGGTGCGGATCGCCTCGCCTGCGCAAATGCGCGCCGCAGGAACGCAAATTATTTTGGGCAATACCTATCATCTTATGTTGCAGCCGGGGGCGGAGCTTGTGGCGCGGCAAGGTGGCTTGCACAAATTCATGGGCTGGGACGGGCCGATGCTGACCGATTCCGGCGGATTTCAGGTGTTCAGCTTGAATTACGGCGGCATCGCCGATGAAATCAAAAGCCGGGGCAAGCCCAAGCGCGACCGCACCATGTTGAAAATCACCGAGGACGGCGCGACATTCAAATCCTATATCGACGGATCGCTGTATCATTTGACGCCGGAACGGTCGATCGACGTGCAAAGGAAATTGGGCGCGGACATCATTTTGATGTTCGACGAATGCACGCCTTTCCATGTCGAGAAAGACTATACTGCCCGTTCGATGCAATTAACCCACCGCTGGGGCAAACGCAGCATAGAAGAATTCGAGCGCGGCCATGACGGCCGCCAAGGTCTATACGGCATCAGCCAAGGCGGCGTGTTCGAGGATCTGCGCCTCGAGGCGGCGCAATGGCTGAACGAACAGCCGTTTTTCGGTTATGCCGTCGGCGGCTGTTTGGGCCAGAGCAAGCAGCAATTCCATGAAACCGTTGCCTTTGCGCGCAAGCCGATCCGCAACGACAAGCCGGTGCATTTGCTGGGCGTCGGCGATGTCGAAGATTTGTGGGAATTGGTACAGCATGGCATTGATACCTTCGATTGCGTGGCGCCGACGCGCATCGCACGGCATGGCTGGGCGCTGTCCCGGTTCGGCAAAAATTTCCGCTTGAACATGTACAACGCGCAGTACCGCGACGATCCGAATCCCCTGGATGAAACTATAATCAGCGAAGCTTCGGGCTTTTCCCGCGCTTATATCCACCATTTGTTAAAAGCCAACGAAATATTAGGCATGCATTTGCTGGCGCTGCACAACGCCGCTTTTATGAACGCGCTTTTGGCCGAGATCCGTGCCTCGATCCGCGAGGACAGGTATGAGACGACCAAAAAGGAATGGCTGCAAGAAAGGGTTTAGGGTTTACGGTTTAGGGGTTAGAAAAAAAATGGAAAAACCTGTTCGAGATCATAAAGACTTGTTGGTTTGGCAAAAAAGCAAAGATTTGGTCAAGTTAATTTATGAAGCAACATCAGATTTCCCAAATACTGAAAAATATAATTTATGCAGCCAGATGCAGCGGTCGGCAGTATCTATTCCGGCAAACATAGCCGAAGGCTATATGCGATCGTCACGCAAGGAATATGTACAATTTCTTGCGATTGCGGCAGGTTCGGCCAGTGAACTTGAAACATTAGTGATTATATCAGCCGAGTTAAGGTTTTTAGATGCTAAAACATGCGAAATATTGCTTCATACTTTAAATGAAGTACGCCGCATGTTATTTGCTATGCGTAAGAAATTATCCCTAACCCCTAAACCGTAAACCCTAAACCCTTCAATGAAAACAGATTCCCGTTTCCCAAACCTCCACATCGTCGATCATCCGCTGGTGCAGCACAAGCTGTCGCATATGCGCAAGAAAGAAACATCCGACGTTACATTCCGCCAGATGCTGAAAGAAATCGCCATGCTGATGGGTTATGAGATCACTCGCAATATTGCGATGACGTCTGAGCGGATCGAAACGCCTCTTTCGCCGATGGATGCGCCGGTTTTGGCGGGCGAACGCATGGCGATCGTTTCGATTCTGCGCGCGGGCCTCGGCATGGCGGATGGCTTGCGCGAATTGATGCCGCAGGCGCGCGAAGGCCATATCGGGCTTTACCGCGACCACGATACCCACCGCCCGGTCGAATATCTTGTTAAGCTGCCGCTGGATGCGTCACCGCCCTTTTTCCTTTGCGACCCAATGCTGGCGACCGGCCATTCCGCCGTGCATGCGGTGGATGTGCTGAACAAGCATGGGGTTCAGGATAAGGATATCCGCATGCTTGCCCTTGTCGCCGCCCCCGAAGGCATGACGACTTTTAACCAATCACACCCCACCGTCCCGGTCTATGTCGCGGCGCTGGACAGCCATTTGAACGACAAGGCCTATATTGTCCCAGGCCTTGGCGATGCAGGAGATAGGCTGTTCGGGACAAAATAATTGAGCTTGCCAAAACCCCTTTAAAATAGTATCCTTAAAAGAAAATAAGGTTAATAGATTTAGGGTGCGGAGATGACAAAAAATAGGAAAAACGAAACGAGGCGAAGCTTTGATATCGTGGATAATCCTGTATCAGTAGCCACCCTTACCGTCTTGGTTGTGCTGGCGACTCCTTTTGCTGAGTTTCATCAATGGATGGTCAATAGGCCGTACAGAAAGATGGACAGACAGAAAGCCGCTGCCGCTGCTAGGTCCGCTCAAAACCAGCGATAAGATTCATCCATCCAACAACGCGCTCATCTGCCCTAAAAGTACAGGCGCAAGCTGTTCTACATCGCTGATCGTGATGGCTTGCTTATAATAGCGCGTTACGTCATGGCCGATGCCGATAGCCAAAAGCTCGATCGCCGATTTTTCTTCGATCCAATGAATCACGCTGCGCAGATGCTGTTCCAGATACACCCCGCCATTCGCCGAGCTGGTCAAATCGTCCACCGGTGCGCCGTCGGAAATCACCATCAAAATCCGCCTTTGTTCCGGCCGCGCCAGCAGGCGGTGATGCGCCCATAATAGCGCCTCGCCGTCGATGTTTTCTTTCAGCAATCCTTCGCGCAGCATCGCGCCCAGATTGTTGCGCGTGCGCCGCCAGGATTGATCGGCGGATTTATAAATGATATGGCGCAAATCGTTCAAGCGGCCGGGGTTTGGCGGCTTTCCCGCCGCCAGCCATTTCTCATAAGGCTGCCCGCCTTTCCACGACCTTGTGGTAAATCCCAGTATTTCGACCTTTACGCCGCATCGTTCCAACGTGCGCGCCAATATATCGGCGCTAAGCGCCGCGATGATGATCGGCCTGCCGCGCATCGAGCCGGAATTGTCGATTAAAAGCGTAACCGCCGTATCGCGGAAATC
>CAYRVJ010000094.1:0-5657 GCA_964427785.1 uncultured Alphaproteobacteria bacterium
CTCGATCGGCTATGCCGAATCCCTGGCCAATGAAGCGGCCAATAATATCGCCAATGCCGAACGCGTCAGAGCCATGATCGAAACTGCGTTTGCCGAAGCAAAACAAATGCAGCAAGACGCGCAAAGGCTTTTGGCCGATGCGTCGCAAATGAACAATGCCACGCAAGAAAGCATCGCGCAGCAAAAAGCACAGATTCTTTATGGCAATATTTTATATGCCAATGCCGAAATGAAAAAACAGGAGGCGCAGGCGATCGAACGCTATATGAATGATGTCCGCTACGATTCCAAACCGGCTTCCTACGAAGAAGCCAGGTTCAATGCATCCAAGGCAAGAATATTGGCGACTCTCGCCAGCCTCGACGCCAGCGGCTTATCGGCCGAGGATCAAGCCGTATTCCAAGCCTACCGCGAGGTGATAACCCCGCAAATCGAAGCCGCGACGATGGATTCACCCCTGGGCGTAAAAATCGACGATATCGAAATCCCAACAAGACTCAGCTCGATCGTTTGTTCTTTGCTTAAAATGAATGTGGCCGCCAAGGCTATTTGCACCTTGGCCGTAGATCAGATCGAAGACGCGCTGGGCGGTGAAGTCATTGATAAAACGGTCGAGCAATATAAAGAAAAATTCAAAAACCTTTCCCCGCTGGATGCTTTGGACTGCTTGAAACAAGCTTTGGATCAATCCGTCGACGCGAATTTGCGGGATTTAATAAATTTAAATCCGAACCATATCAGCCCGAACAGCCTGACCGGATTTGAAAGCTTTTTCAAAGATCCGCATAAAGAGATGGATTTTTCCGGCCCGTTCAACCGCGCCTTGGATCAATGCATCGAAACCAGAAATAATCAGATCGAGCATGAACGCCAAGAGCGGGAGAGACAAAAGAAGGAGAGACGGGAACGGGAAAGTCGGGAAAGACAAATCAACGACCGGTATCGTGAACCCGCCGACTCGTCCCCTTCGGATGGGACGAGCGAAAATCGTTCCCGTGACAGAAGCCGCGATAATGGCGGCGGCAGAGATTCCGGCGGAAGCGGAAGCGGCGGCGGATGCGAGCGCAATAGCGGGCCGAAAGAAAATTTTTGCGACGGGCTGCGCGATTTGGGCATAGACCGCGATTGCGGCGGCGGGGACAATAGCTCCGGCGGCGATGGCGGCAATGATGGTGGCGGCGATTGCGGAGGTGGTGGCGATGACGGAATGGGAATCGCCCTGCGCCTGTCACAAATGCGGCAATATCAGCATTGCTGAGTTAAATCCATTTCCTTGTCGTCCTAAGTGAAGCGAAGAATCTGTCCTGCTATTGTTGAGCTTTGCTGAGCTATCGAATAGATCTCTCGACTTCGCTCGGGATGATAATGGGTTCAACCATTATTCCACAGCCACGGCATTTGCTGTTTCTGCTTTCCTTCGAACGCATCGATCGCCGCCGCTTTTTCCAAGGTCAGGCCGATATCGTCTAGGCCGTTCAAAAGGCAATGTTTACGGAACGCTTCGACATCGAAAGAAAAATCGACCCCGTCGCCGGTGATTCTTTGGTTTTGTAAATCGACCGTCAAGACATAGCCTTTGGGATCGCGGGCGCGGCGCATCAATTCATCGACCTTATCCGGCGCAAGAGCGATCGGCAGCATGAAATTTTTAAAGCAATTATTGTAAAAAATATCGGCGAAGCTTGGCGCGATCACGCAGGCGATGCCGAAATCCAAAAGCGCCCAGGGCGCATGTTCGCGCGAAGACCCGCAGCCGAAATTATCGCCGGCGATCAAAATTTTGGCCTTGTCCCACGGCGCTTGGTTCAGCACAAAATCGTTCTTGGACTTTCCTTCCGGCGTAAATCGGGAATCGTAAAACAATCCCTTGGCCAAACCCTTGCGCTGGATCGTGGTCAGAAATTGTTTCGGGATGATCTGATCGGTATCGACATTGGTCATCGGCAAGGGCGCCGCGATTCCGGTAAGGGTCGTGAATTTTTGCATTCCATACTCCTACTCTCCCCTTGTGGGGGAGGGTATTGTTTAAATCAAATCATAATCCCTGACATCCACAAAGCGCCCTTCGATCGCCGCCGCCGCCGCCATGATCGGCGACAATAAATGCGTGCGCGCGCCTCTGCCTTGCCTTCCTTCGAAATTGCGGTTGGAGGTGCTGGCACATCTTTTGCCTGGCGGCACTTTGTCGGGATTCATGCCCAAACACATGGAACAGCCCGGCTCGCGCCATTCGAATCCCGCTTGTTTGAAAATATCGGCCAATCCTTCTTGTTCCGCCTGTTTTTTCACCTGCCCCGACCCCGGAACCACCAAGGCGACAACGCCATCGGCGACTTTTTTGTTTTTCACAACCGAAGCCGCCGCGCGCAAATCTTCGATCCGCGCATTGGTGCAAGATCCTAAAAACACCATGTCGATTTTTACATCCTGCATCTTGGTGCCGGGGGTCAGGCCCATATAATCCAGCATCCGTTCCATGCTGGCGCGTTTTTTGGCATCGGGTTCGGATTTTGGATCGGGCACGGAGCCTGTGACCGGAACCACCTCTTGCGGGGAAGTGCCCCAGGTGATCTGCGGCGCGATATCTTCGGCGCGCAACGCATGTTCGGTATCGTATGTCGCGCCCATATCGGATGGCAGACTTTGCCAATATTTCACCGCCGCATCCCATTGATCGGCTTTCGGCGCATAGGGGCGGCCCTTGACATAATCGAAAGTTTTTTGATCGGGCGCGATCAAGCCTGCGCGCGCGCCGCCTTCGATCGACATATTGCAAATGGTCATGCGCGCCTCCATCGACAAATCGCGGATCGCGCTGCCCGCATATTCGATCACATGGCCGGTGCCGCCGGCGGTGCCGATTTTGCCGATAATCGCAAGCACGATGTCCTTGGATGTGACGCCGAAACCCAATTTGCCGTCCACGGTAATGCGCATATTTTTCGCGGGCTTTTGCCACAGGGTTTGGGTTGCCAGCACATGTTCGACCTCGGACGTTCCAATGCCAAAGGCCAGCGCGCCGAAAGCGCCATGGGTCGAGGTGTGCGAATCGCCGCACACGATGGTCAAGCCCGGCTGGGTCAAGCCCTGTTCCGGCCCGACCATATGCACGATGCCATTGCGCGCATCGAACATATCGAAATAGGTGATCCCCGCCGCCTTGACGTTGTCGCCCAAGGTCTGCACCTGCAATTTGGAATCGGGATCGGCAATGGGAATAGAACGGTCGGTGGTTGGAATATTGTGATCCGCCACCGCCAAGGTTGCCGCCGTGCGGCGCACCTTGCGGTTCGCGTTGCGCAAGCCTTCGAATGCTTGCGGCGAAGTCACTTCGTGGATCAATTGCCGGTCGATATAAATCAAACAAGTGCCGTCGTCTTTTTTATCGACGACATGCGCGTTCCAGATTTTATCGAACAAAGTGCGGGGTTGGGTCATGGCTGAATTCCTTGAAAAGACTCTGCTATGACTATATCAACGCGCGCGGATGCCTGCAACCGCCGCGATTTTGGCCTGCATGCTGGATATCATGGAACAAGAAAGGGGCCTGCTTGAGGCCAATCAAAAACGCCAAGATGGTGCGCAGAAACGCGAAAAAGTCATCAAAAAAGGGTGTGCCATTGCAAATAATCTACTTTCCCGATCCCATAGAGGTCGGGGCAAATAGCGCCAGTAAAATATATAGGATAAAATAAACGGCGCCTTGGAATTACCAGGCGCCGTTTTTATGAAATATTTTTATGCCGCGCGCTGTAGGAATTTTTGCCGCATCAAAACGGACGCGATCCGATGCCTCCAACGCATCATATATACGCAAAGACAAGGATCGTTCGGTCATATGGGAATGCTTTAAGCGACGGCGCTGTCGGCGGTTTCAACCGCTTCGCCTTCGCCTGGGATGCGGGTTTTTTCCTTGATCCGCGCCGATTTGCCACGGCGGTCGCGCAGGTAATTCAATTTCGCGCGGCGCACTTCGCCCTTGCGCACCACTTCGATGGTGGCCAGCATGGGGGAGTAAAGCGGGAATACACGCTCGACGCCTTCGCCGTAAGAAATCTTACGCAAGGTGAAATTGGAATTGACGCCCTTGTTGGAGCGGCCGATGCAAAGGCCTTCAAACGCCTGCAAGCGCACGCGCTCGCCTTCGGCGACTTTCACTTGGACTTTAACGGTATCTCCCGCTTGAAAATCGGGGATCTTTTTGCCCTGAATCAGCTTTGCGATTTGCTGCTTTTCGATTGCTTGAATATTGATCATAACTGCCTTCCTTTTGTTTAACATATATATCGAAAAATGCCCTTTTAGTAAAGGGTTTTGGCCAAACACCTTACTAAACCCAAAACCCTAACCCCTAACCCCTTTTTTTGCCCATAAATCGGGCCTTCTTTCCTTTGTCACCGATTCGGCCTGGGCCTTGCGCCAGGCGGCCACCTTGCCGTGATCGCCTGAAATCAGCACTTCGGGCACTTTTAACCCCTGCCATTCCGCGGGCCTGGTGTAATGCGGATATTCCAAAAGCCCGCCCGTAAAACTTTCCTCGACGACGCCTTCGGCCTTGCCGACGACGCCGGGCAAAAGCCGCACCACCGCATCCAAAAGCGCCAGCGCCGCGACCTCGCCGCCCGACAGCACGAAATCGCCCAGCGAAATTTCACGCATCGCGTGATGTTCGATCACCCTTTGATCCAGCCCTTCGTACCGGCCGCATAGCAAAATCAAAGAGGTCTTTCGGCTGAATTCCAAAACAGTTTCCTGGTCCAGAACCTTGCCGCGCGGCGTCAAATAAATCAAATCCGCGTCCTTATATTCCTTTACGCCGCGCACATGCCGTATCGCGGCGTCGGCGACATCGGGCTTGATCACCATGCCCGCGCCGCCGCCAAAGGGCGAATCGTCGACCGATTGATGTTTGTCTTTTGCGAAATCGCGCAAATTAAAAACATCCATCGCCCATATCTTGTCCGACGCCTTGCCTGCCAGCGAATATTGTAGCGGCCCCGGAAACATTTCCGGGAAAAGCGTGATAACGCCGCAACGCACTTTCGGCTGCATGAAATCGCCGCCTATTTTCTGCGCGCCGCTTTGTGCGCCATCATCGGCGCGTCGTCGTTGGATTCAACCGGCAAACGCGCGGTCAATATTCCAGCGCCGACATCCACCTTTGGAAAATTTTCCTCGTTGAATAAAACGCAGATCGGCTCGAACTGGCGCGGCTTTGCGATTTCGATCACGTCGCCGCCGCCGTAATTGTAAACCGAAACCACCCGGCCCAAGGATTTTCCCGCCTCGTCCACGACGCCAAGCCCCAAAAGGTCGGCGTAATAGAATTTGCGCGATTCCAATTCCGGCAGCGTGCTGCGCCAGACAAAAAGCTCCGTTCCGACCAGGGCTTCGGCGGCGTTTCTGGTTTCGACGCCTTCGATCTTGGACACGATCACATTGCCTTTGAACTCGCGGGTCTTGATGTTGAATTGGCGCGATCCGTCATTGCTGTGCAGCGCGCCATAGCGGCCGATGTGGCGCGGATCTTCGGTATAGCTATAGATCTTCACCGCGCCTTCGATGCCTTTGACGCCGACGATCTTGCCGATGCAGATTTGCTGGTCTTTTTTCGACCCGCTATTGGCATTGGCGGCTGGCTTTGTTGTCATACTCGC
>CAYRVJ010000095.1:0-5607 GCA_964427785.1 uncultured Alphaproteobacteria bacterium
TTCCTGTATGATGCTTTGGCGTAAATTCTGCCGCATAATTTCCCTGCCTGCCGCCTAATTCAGCGCGTAAAATCCGCGCGGTTTTTTATACCGCCATTAAAGGCTTATTAACTTAATGGTGACAGGAAAATGGTAATTTATCGTTAAAGCTTTGTGTTTTTTTGCGCGGCTTTACCCTTGTTTTTACGCAAAAACTGGCCGAATTGCGCCGAAAATTGCGCTTGGGCCGATGGATTCATCAATAGCTTTAGGCGGCAGAATTCGGCCCCGTCCCGCCGTTCCAAAACCACGGCGTTGCGGTACAGCCAGGCAATGGCGGCGCCTGCGCTTTGCGGCAGGGACAGGATATGCTCTTTAACGCCGGAATTCAGCTTTTCTTCGATCAAGGCCAGCAGCGCGTCAATCCCCTGCCCGGTTTTAGCGGACAGCAAAACCGTCTGGCGGTCTTCGACGGATTGCGCGGATCGCCGCAATTCCTCTTGCGCGCCGGGCGGAAGCAAGTCGGTCTTGTTCCAAATTTCGATGCAATTTTTTTGTAAAAACGTATCGTCGATGCCAAGTTCGGCCAGCACATGCTCGACGTCCTTTTTTTGTTCCTCGGCTTCCGATGACGCCATGTCGCGCACATGCAGCAAAATATCCGCCTGCTCCACTTCTTCCAGCGTCGCGCGAAAGGCGGCGATCAGCTGGGTCGGCAAATCGGCGATAAATCCCACGGTATCGGACAGCAGAATCTTGCGCCCGGACGGCAAGGCGCAGGGCCGCACGGTCGGATCCAAAGTCGCGAACAGCATGTCCTTGGCCATGACATTGGCCTGGGTCAGGTGATTGAACAAAGTCGATTTTCCGGCATTGGTATAGCCGACAAGGGCGATGGTCGGAACCTCGTTGCGCTTTCTTGCCGAACGCTGCATGCGCCGGGTGCGCGTTACGTTTGAAAGTTCTTTTTTGATTCTTTCGATCCGCTTTTCCAAAAGCCGCCGGTCCATTTCCAGCTGCTTTTCCCCCGGGCCGCCCAAAAATCCGAAACCGCCGCGCTGGCGTTCCAAATGGGTCCAGGAGCGCACCAGGCGGCTGCGCTGGAATTGCAGCGAGGCAAGCTCTACTTGCAAAGCGCCTTCGTGGGTATGGGCGCGAGCGCCGAAAATTTCCAAAATCATGCCGGTGCGGTCGATCACCTTGCATTTGCAAATATTTTCAAGATTGCGCTGCTGGCCTGCGCTAAGCGCGGTGTTGACGAATAAAAGCTTGATGCCGTCTTGCTGGATTGTTTCTTTCAACTCCTCGGCCAATCCGCCTCCGATATAGGTGGACGGCCTTATTTGCGACAGCATGGTGATATCGCGCCCTGCAATTTCAAGGTCGATTGCGCGTGCGAGGCCCACAGCTTCATCGAGCATGGCTTCTGCGTCACGGGCCAGCAAAAGCCTTTGCGACTTGACGACCGGCTGTATCACGTAAACCTTTGTCACGCGAAAAAAATCGGCTGGACGATGATCGGATTAGCCTTGATTGGCTGTTTCCCCTGGCGTTTCGCCGTCTTTGCCCGGAGCGTCAAACAGGCTGACAGGCCCGCCCGGCATGATGGTCGAAATGGCATGTTTGTACACCAATTGCGACATCGAATCGCGGCGCAGAAGAATGCAGAAATTGTCGAACCAGGTGACGATGCCTTGCAGCTTTACGCCGTTGACAAGAAATACCGTGACCGGGACTTTTTGCTTTCTGATATTATTTAAAAAAACATCTTGGACGTTTTGGCTTTTTTCGGAATGTTTTTCGCTAGATTTTTCCTTGCTTGCTTCCAGTGCCATTTTTTTATTCTCTTTTTATTATAAGATATTTCGCGTTATTGCGTTTTCTATCCTGTTTATTTTTGCGTCAAAAAAAGGCGAAGCTTGCGAGCCAGCCATTTCAGCAATTTGATAGTGCATAAGGCAAGTTTTGTAAATAGCCAATATCGCCCCGCAAGAACTTCAAAAACAACACCAAAATATCTTTATAAGATACTTATGCTGTTTTCAACGGTGCTTCGGCCAATTCATTGGCAGACGACATCGGGCTGTTCACGCCAAGCGATTTCAGCTTGCGGTGCAGCGCCGACCGTTCCATGCCAATAAAGGCTGCGGTGCGGGAAATATTCCCTCCGAACCTTGTGACCTGGGCCAAAAGATACTCGCGCTCGAACACTTCGCGGGCGTCGCGCAACGGCAAGGTCATGATTTCGGCCGAACGGTCATGGCGCATGATATCCGGCGTCGCCGATGAAATATCCGGCGGCAGCAAATCCGCGCCGATAGGCTCCCCGCTGGATCCGGCTGCCATAATCAAAATCCACTCGATCACGTTGCGCAGCTGGCGCACATTGCCCGGCCAATCATAGGCCTGCAAGGCGGCAACCGCGTCCTCGGTCAGGCGGCGGGCGGGTATGCCCGCCGTTTCGGCGGCGCGTTCGATAAATACCTTGGCGAGTTCGGGGATGTCTTCGCGCCGCTGTGAAAGCGCGGGCACGGTGATCGGCACGACGTTCAGGCGGTAATAAAGATCCTGACGGAAACGTCCTTGCGCCATCAATTCCTGCAAATTGCGGTTTGACGCCGCCAAAATCCGCACATCGACCTTGATCGGGGTGTTGCCCCCTACCCGTTGAAAGGTTTGGTCCTGTAAAGCGCGCACGATCTTGCCCTGGGTTTCAAGCGGCATGTCGGCGACTTCGTCCAAAAACAGCGTGCCGTTGTGGGCTTGTTCCAGGGTTCCAACTTTGCGCCAATTGCCGCCGTCCGACATCGCTTCTTTGCGGACTTCGGTTCCGAACAACTCGATTTCCAGCCTGTCGGGACGCATGGTGGCGCAGTTCAGCGCCACAAAAGGCCCATTCACGCGCTTGGATGTATTATGAATCATGCGCGCCACGATTTCCTTGCCCGATCCTGCGGGGCCGGTGATCAAAACGCGGCTGTTGGTCGGGGCGACGCGCTCGATACATTGGCGCATGGTTTGCACGGCCTGGGATTTTCCTGTCAAATCCATATCGCGGCCAAAGCGGGTTTTCAATTCTTCGTTTTCGCGGGCCAATTGCGCGGCCTCGATCGCGCGGCGGATGACCAGCAAAAGCCTTTCGGCCTTGAACGGCTTTTCGATGAAATCATAGGCGCCTATTTTAATGGCGCGGACGGCGGCTTCGATGGAACCGTGGCCGCTGATCATAACGGCGGGAAGGCCGGGATATTCTTTTTTGATTTGCTCTAAAATTTGGATACCGTCCAGCTTGCTGCCTTGCAGCCAGATATCTAAAATAACCAAAGATGGTCTTTTGTCTCGGATTGCCTGAATGGCATCCGTATCGGTACCAACGGCGCGGGTCGTAAAGCTTTCGTCTTCCAACACGCCTTTAATCATTTCACGGATATCTTGTTCGTCGTCGACGATCAAAATATCATGGTTTTCTGCGGAAAAGTCCTTGTTAGATGCCATCATATTTACCACCCTGTATCATTTAAGCAGCAGTAGGTTGACTCAGATTATCCATTATTACACCCTGTTGTGCAAAGAACACAAGCGTAACTTTCGCGCCACCTTCAGCCTGTGGAGAATCTTCTAAAATCAGATCACCTTTATGGTCTTCCATGATCTTTTTAACAATGGCCAAACCAAGCCCCGTGCCTTTACTGCGCGTGGTCACATAAGGTTCAACCAGCCTTTCCCTGCCTTCTTTGGGAAAGCCCTTGCCGTTGTCAGTGACGATGATGCGCGTTGCGTCTTCGTCCTGGGTCAACTCGATCGAAATTTTTCCTTGAACGGGTTTTTCAGCGCCTTGGTTCAGCGCCTCGATAGCCTCGACCGAATTCTTGATTAAATTGGTCATGCCTTGGCGGATCAGACGCGCATCGCAATGCAAAAGGCGGGAAGCTTTATCGGCGATCTGCAAGGTGAATTCGATTTCAGGATGGGCATGGCGCTGCAATAGAATAGATTCGCGGCAGATCATTGCCGGATTTTCGTCATGCATTACCGGAGCGGGCATGCGGGCGAAGGAAGAAAATTCGTCCAGCATCCGGCCCAAATCGCCGACATGGCGCACGATGGTGTCGGTGCAGTTGATAAAGGTATCTGGATCGTCGCTGATTTGTTTTAAATATTTGCGCTTCAGCCTTTCCGCCGAAAGCTGGATCGGCGTCAAAGGATTGCGGATTTCATGCGCCAGGCGGCGGGCCACGTCGGCCCAAGCCGCCGTACGCTGCGCCTGCATCAACTGCGACACGTCGTCGAAAGTCAAGACGATCCCGCGCATGACGTCGCCTTTCATGTCAGCGGCCGCGCGGACATGAAGATTTTTGACGACGCCTTTCCATTCATGCTGCAAATGCGCCTCGTGGATTTTTTCGCGGCGGTTTTGATTGACCGAATGAATGATATTGTCGAACAGCGGCAGCACGCGGCTTAACGGCTCGCCGATATGGCTTTCGATTTCAATACCCAGCAATTCCGACGCCCTGCGGTTCGGATATTGGATGGTTCCATCGGCATCAAGGCCAATGACGCCGGCGCTGACGCCGGACAGCACGATTTCTGTAAATCTGCGCCTTTCATCGATCTGCTGGTTGGCGGAAATCAAATCCCAACGCTGCGATTCCAGCTGCCCGGTCATGCGGTTAAAGGCGCGCACCAGCTGGCCGATCTCTCCTGTGCCAGATGAATCCACCTGCACCTGCAAATCGCCTGCGGCGACACGTCCCGACGCGTCGATCAAATCGCCGATGGGACGGACGAGTTTATTGGCGATGTTTAAGCCGACGCTGATGGCGGCAAGCAAAAGCAAGAAGGCGACGACAAGATAAACTAGCGCGAAAAGAATTTGCAGATCGGATCTTTGACCCGACAGTTTTTCAAATGCCAGCACCGCCTGGTGGGTGTTTTCCATATGGTTTAAAACCGTCTGGTCGATCAACCGCCCGACATAAAGGAACGCGCCGGGGACTTGATCTAGACGGATCAAGGCGCGCACGCGCTCGCTGCTATCGCTGGTATATATGGCGACGTCGCCTCTTTCCGCCTGGGCTAGAATATTCGTCGGTATAGGTTCGAACTCCAAGGAAAAAGTCAGCGCCGAGCGGGCGTAAATCTGCCCCTGCTTGTCGAAAACGATCGCTTCGGCCAGCGAGCGCAGCGAGGCGTGGGTTTCGATGAATTTTTCAAACAAGGCTGGGTTGCTGATCAATTCCGGCGCTTCGCGATTGATGTCGGTCGCCATGGTTTGAATGTCGGCGCGGATGACCTCTTGGTGTTCGCGCAAATAGGCTTCGGCGACGAAACGCGCCTCTTGCATCGCGGTATTGACGCGTTCGCTGAACCAAGCTTCGACGCCCAGATTGAAAAAAACCGCCGAAAATACGGCAACAATGATTGTGGGAACAACCGCCAAAACCGACAACAGCACCACAAGCTTGCGGTGTAATTTGGATCCGGCAGGATTGTTTTTACGCGCCAGCCACAGGCTTAAAAGCCCGCGCACCACGGTCAATCCCAAAAGCAGCAAAATCACAAGATTGACTATCAAAAGGCCCGTGATCGTGCCAGCGTCCGGCCCGAAAGGCGGCTTGCTGGTCA
>CAYRVJ010000096.1:0-5474 GCA_964427785.1 uncultured Alphaproteobacteria bacterium
GGGTTATTACCCTGCCCAATCTTTCCGACGTCACCCAGCTTTTGATGAATGTGGCTACCGGAAAAGCCGATGTTACTTTTGCCGAATATTACCAATTCAGCCTTTGGAACAAAAGCAATCCGGATATGCCGCTTTGCCCGTCGCCCAAGCCTATTTCCGTATATCCGAACGTTATCGCGATCCCACAAGGCGATTTGCGCTTCAAGACCATGATTGACGCGGCCCTGTCCGATATGTTGAACGGTGGCGAAATCGACGCGATCCTGGATAAATGGGAAGCCGATTACCCAAACAGCTTTTACCGCCTCGCCAAGCCCTATCGTTAGTGCTTAGCGCGGCTTTACCTCTTGCGCCAGACACTGTAGTGTAACTTCATGCTCTCAACGGTTTTGGATATTCTTTGGAACTACCGGCAAGGGTTTTTAAGCGGGCTTGCCGTTACTTTGCAGCTTTGCCTGATTATTTGGACAAGCGGGATCGTTATTGGCGCTTTTGCCGGCTTTCTGGGATGGCGCTTCCCAAAACATATAGGCTGGCCGTCGCGCGGCATTTCTTTCTTTTTATCCGGCATACCCATCCTGGTATTCTTATTCTGGCTGCATTATCCGGTGCAAGCGATTTTCAGCGTTGTGATTGATCCATTCTATACGGCCGCTTTCACCTTTAGCATCGTCAATATCTTTGGCATCGCCGACCTAGTACGCGCCAGCCTTGACGATTTTCCGGATCAGTATCTAAGCGCGGCTAAGGTTTGCGGGCTTAGCCAGAGACAAACGTTATTTTCCATCGTGCTGCCTATTCTTTTCCGGCAAATACTGCCGGGGCTGCTTATCCTGCAGGTAACGATGCTGCATGTAACTCTTTTCGCAAGCTTGATATCGGTCGAAGAAATTTTCCGAGTGGCGCAACGCATCAACGCCCAGATATACAAACCCGTGGAAATTTATACCGCTTTAGGCGTATTTTTCCTGGCCGTATGTTTGCCGGTCAACGGCATCGCGATTTGGATCAAGAATAAATACACCCGCAACCTGTCGGATCGCTAATTATGTTCATCGTGCGCAATATTGCCAAGTCCATAGCAGGCCAGAAATTGATTGACGGCCTAAGCCTACAATTCACTCCGCAGAGCATTACCGCCGTGATCGGGCCTTCCGGCGGCGGAAAAACCACGCTGCTGCGCGCGTTATCGCTCTTGGAACCGCCGGAAAGCGGCGCCATATCCATCGATGGCCAGGATTATGGATTCCCTCTGTCCGGGCCGCTAAACCCGCCGCCATGGCCAAAACTATCCGTGGTGTTCCAGCAATTGTTCTTATGGCCGCATTTGACGTTGCGGCAGAATATGCTGCTGCCGGTGCAAAATAACTTTTCTGCAAGCAGACAGGCTTTGTTCGCCGAGTTGATAGAAAGTTTTTCTTTAGCAGAATTTATAGACCGCTACCCGGCGGAAACTTCCGGGGGGCAAAAACAACGCATTGCCCTGGCACGGGCGATTTTATTGCAGCCGCGTTATTTGCTGCTGGATGAAATCACTTCGGCTTTGGATGTCGAGCAGATCAGCAAGATTTTGGAGTATTTGCAAAACCTGCGTGATCGGGGCACGGGTATTTTTCTTGTTACACATCATCTTAATTTCGCCAAGCGCGCCGCCGATCAAATTTTGTTCATGGAGAACGGCAACATTACCGAACACGGCAATGCGTCTATTTTGCAAACGCCTAAAACGGCGCGGCTGCAAAATTTTATTACCCATTTTGTTAAAGCATCGTAGACACGGACGCGCATTTAAAATCGGTGATTTTATCTATTTTCAATGGATATTTAGGCTTTCTTTGGCAGAATATAGTTATCGACGGACGGCATAGGCATGAAATTCAAGTGATTTACTCCTATGTCCTCTCACCCTGGAAAAGAGGTATAGTGCTATGGTAACGAAGAATCTATTTTTTGTAATTTTATTGCTATCTGTATTTGCCTTGGGCAATACCCTGCAGCAAGCCACTTATTTGCCGCCTACACAAAACCTAATTTTGGCCGATGAGGACGATCCCCCGCCGGAAGAAGAGAAAGACTGTGAAATGTCCGGCGGCGCTTGGAGCTGTAAGGATGAAATCCCTCACTCTAAAGGGCCCAAAGTTAACATTATCGGATAAGAATTTTGGGGTGTGCTGTATAAAGCCGGCCTCGTGCCGGCTTTTTTTTGCCTTAAGCGGCACTTTTGATATATAATTATACTTATAAAGAATAGGATTAAATTGCCATCACTGGAGTATAGTTATGAGTTCAAATAACGCACGCATCGCTATGCTGGTCTGGTTTATCGTCATCTTTCCTTTGGCGGTAATTGTATTATGGCTGTTCTTGGGTGGCGGGCTTGATATGTTGAATATGCTCGAATAGCCATGCTAAAGAAACTGATTATCGGCTTGCTGCTTTGCGGGTTTTTCTTGTACGGCTTGATGGTTCTGACCGGCGCGCTTTATCGTTAGCCACCTATTTCCAACTTTGACATGACTAAAAAAAATATTATCGTTCAACCGCCCGATGCGGGCTTGCGGCTGGACAAGTTATTAGCGTTGCATTGCGGCGGCCTTTCCCGCGCAAGGCTGCAAAGTTTAATTAAACAAGGCCATGTGACGTCGAATGGCCGGCCGGTCGATGACGCGGCGCGGAAAACCAAACCGGGCGAAGAATATTATGTTCATATCCCAAAGGCGCGTCCGGTGAATGTCGAAGCGCAAGATATTCCGCTTGAAATAATCTTCGAAGATTCCGATCTTGTGGTTTTGAACAAGCCGGCGGGGCTTGTGGTGCATCCTGCGGCAGGTAACCATGATCGGACCCTGGTCAATGCGCTTTTGGCCCATTGCGGCACAAGCCTAAGCGGAATCGGCGGAGAAAAACGCCCCGGAATCGTACATCGCCTGGACAAAGACACAAGCGGCGTCATGGTAGTCGCCAAAAACGATGCCACGCATGGGCATTTATCGCAGCAATTCGCGGCGCACAGCATTTCCCGCCGCTATCAGGCTTTGGTCTGGGGCGTGCCGAAACCAGCATCTGGAAAACTGGACACCAGGATCGGGCGCAGCGCCGCAAACCGCAAAAAAATGGCGGTGCTGCGCAGCGGCGGCAGGCAAGCCATAACCGAGTACAAAGTATTGCAGAATTTCGGCACATTGGCTTCGCATATAGAATGCCGCTTGCATACAGGGCGCACACACCAGATCCGCGTGCATATGACGCATTTGGGCCATGGGTTGATAGGAGACGCAACTTATGGCAGAAAGCCGCGCGGCAAGGTTTTGGCGGAATCTCTTGCACCACTTTGGCAGTTTTCTCGCCAAGCGTTGCATGCGGCCCATCTTGGTTTCACCCATCCTAAAGATGGAAAAACCATGCAGTTTGACAGTCCTTTACCGGAAGATATGCAAAAGCTGCTCGCAATTTTAGAACAAAACACCTAAATTATAACAATGAGCAATTTGCGCAACATTCCTGTGCTTTCCAGCGAAGGCGGCTTAAGCCGTTATTTGGATCAGATCCGCCGCATTCCCATGCTAGACGCCAAGGAAGAATTCATGTTGGCCAAGCAATGGCGCGACCAAGGCGACGTAGAGGCGGCGCACAGGCTGGTGACAAGCCATTTGCGCCTGGTCGCCAAAATCGCTATGGGCTATCGCGGTTATGGGCTGCCTTTGGCCGAGCTGATCGCCGAGGGCAATATCGGCATGATGCAAGCGGTCAAGAAATTTGACCCCGACCGTGGATTCCGCCTTGCCACATACGCCATGTGGTGGATCAGGGCGTCGATGCAGGAATATATTCTACGCTCTTGGTCCTTAGTCAAATTGGGAACAACAGCCGCACAAAAACGCCTTTTCTTCAATCTGCGCAAGCTAAAAAATCAGATGCACGCCATCAACCAGGGGGACCTTTCGCCAGAACAAGTCCAGGCCATCGCCAAAAAACTTGACGTCAGCGAAAGCGAAGTCACGCATATGAACCGCAGGCTAGCGGGGGCCGACCATTCCCTGAACGCGCCGCTAAATTCCGAAGAAGGCAGCGGGGAATGGCAAGACTGGCTGGTCGACGAGACATCCTCACAAGAAGAAAATCTTTCCGACCGCCAGGAAGAAGACGCCCGCCACAACATGTTGCAACAGGCAATGGGTGTCCTAAATGAGCGTGAGCGGGAAATTATTTTTTTGCGCCGCTTGCAAGAGCAACCCTTGACGCTTGACGACCTAAGCCAAAAATTCGGTGTATCGCGGGAAAGGGTGCGCCAGATCGAAGAAAAAGCCTTTGAGAAACTTCAAAAGCGGATGAAGCTTTTAGCAGACCATGGCGGCAGGACATTACTTTTGCATGGGCCAAAAGGTGCGTCTAATCAGGATAATTGAACTAGGCCTGCAGCCCGCGAATTTCGGCTAGCATCTTTTCAACGCCCTCTCCCCGCTTGCCTAGACTTTCTAAAACCAGGCTGCCCAGCTCCAAACTGGCGGGCAATGTGATCGGAACGCTGACCTCGACCCCGGCTTTGCGCAACTTTTCGGCATGCTCAACATCCCTCGCCCTGCCGAAAACAGGGATATGCGGCCAGTTCTCTTTAAGAATATAAGCGACTTCGGTCGCTTGTTTACTGGGACTTACCGCTATCACCGCAGCTTTCGCCTTTTCAATTCCAAGAGAACGCAAGATATGCGGCTTGGTGCAGTTCCCGAAAAACACCGGCAATCCCTTGGCGCGCGCAACGGCGACGCGCTCGGCATCGTCGTCTATGACGATATAGGCGACGTTCTGCGATCCCAGCATATGCGCGATGATTTCGCCAACCCGGCCATATCCGATCAAAACCACATGGCCGCTTTTGTCGTCAAATGGCGCGGTTTCTTCAAAGCCAAGCTCTTGCGGCGTGGCCTTGTACCTATCCAAATAAGGCCAAAGCCAATTCACCAACACAGGGGTTGTGGCCATGCTGATAATGACCGCCATTGAAAACACATTGGCGAGGTCGAAGTCCATTAAGCCGTGCCGCATCGCAAGGCCGAAAATGACGAAGGCGAATTCCCCGCCTTGCGACAAAAGAATGGCGGCGCGCAGGGATTTATGGCGGAACAACCCGTACTGCCGGGCGAATATATAAAATACGCAGCCCTTGATCGCCATCATGCAGACGGTCAATAGCAAAATAAAAATCGGGGAATGTAAAACTATACTTAGGTCGATCATCATCCCGACAGTCATAAAGAACAGGCCTAAGAACAATCCGCGAAAAGGCTCAATCGCCGCCGCGATTTGATGCCGGAATTCGGTCTCGGATAAAATCACCCCGGCCAGGAAAGCGCCCAGCGCCATCGACAGCCCCGCGTGATGCGTGGCGAAGCCTATCAAAAGCACGATGAACAAAGTCATAGCGGTGAATATTTCGTAATTCTTATGCCCGATGACAACCCGGTAAAATGGCCGCA
>CAYRVJ010000097.1:0-5412 GCA_964427785.1 uncultured Alphaproteobacteria bacterium
GATATTGCCTGGGCGGCAAGCTGGCTTTCCGCATGGCGACGGATTCGGATTCGGACTGCAATGTCAGCTATTACGGCGTGGGGATCGAAAATGCGCTGGATAAGGCAGGCAATATCCAAAAGCCGCTTTTAATGCATATGGCGGAAAAAGACAAATTCGTCCCGCCGGAAGCGCAGTCGAAAATCAAAAGCGCGCTCGCGAAAAATTCTTTTGTGACGATTCACTCTTATGCCGGCCTCGACCACGCCTTTGCCCGCATCGGCGGCGATCATTACGACGCGCAAAGCGCGAGGACAGCGAATGACAGGACAGCGGAGTTTTTGAGGAAAAATCTGGTCTAGCCTAGGATAGATTTTTCGCGCTTACCGCTCGGGATAGCACGCCTTTATGGCGCGTTAATTATTCATCGATTCATAAAAATCGGCGTTGGATTTGCTGGTTTTGATTTTATCCAGCAAGAATTCCATGCCGTCGACGACGCCCATCGGCATCAAAACGCGGCGCAAGACCCACATTTTGGACAGGGTCTTTTTATCGACCAGCAATTCTTCTTTGCGCGTGCCGGATTTGGTGATGTCGATCGCGGGGAAGGTGCGTTTGTCGGAAAGCTTGCGATCAAGGATGATTTCGGAATTGCCGGTTCCCTTGAATTCTTCGAAAATAACTTCGTCCATTCTGGATCCGGTGTCGATCAAAGCGGTCGCGATAATGGTCAGCGAACCGCCTTCTTCGATGTTGCGCGCCGCGCCGAAAAACCGCTTCGGACGCTGCAACGCGTTGGCATCGACGCCGCCGGTTAAAACTTTGCCAGACGACGGCACGATGGTGTTATAGGCGCGCGCCAGGCGGGTGATGGAATCAAGAAGGATTACAACGTCGCGCTTGTGTTCGACCAGGCGCTTGGCCTTTTCGATCACCATTTCCGCGACCTGGACGTGGCGGGATGCGGGCTCGTCGAATGTCGAACTGACCACTTCGCCCTTGACCGAGCGCGCCATATCGGTGACTTCTTCGGGGCGTTCGTCTATCAAAAGCACGATCAGATAAATTTCCGGGTGGTTCGCCGTTATCGCATGGGCGATATTCTGCAGCATCATGGTTTTGCCGGTGCGCGGCGGCGCGACGATCAATCCACGCTGGCCCTTGCCCAAAGGGCAGACCATGTCGATCACGCGGGTGGTGTTGTCGAGTAGGTTTGCCGCCTTGGATTTTTCCTTTGGCTCTTTTCCGGTTTTTTCGATTTCGAGGTTAATTTTTGATTCCGGATAAAGCGCCGTCAAATTGTCGAAATTGATGCGGTGGCGGACTTTTTCCGGGTCTTCGAAATTGATCGATTTGACTTGCAGCAGAGCGAAATATCTTTCGCCGTCTTTTGGCGAGCGGATTTCGCCTTCGACCGTATCGCCGGTGCGAAGCCCGAACTTTTTCACCTGGTTCGGGGAAACGTAAATATCGTCCGGCCCTGCGAGGTAATTCGCCTCGGGTGATCTTAAAAATCCGAATCCGTCTTGCAATACTTCTAAAACCCCTGCGCCATAAATCGCGGTTCCGTTTTCTGCGTAGCGTTTCAGGCAGGCGAATACCAATTCCTGTTTGCGCAAGGAAGACGCGTTTTCAATGCCCAAGCTTTCTGCCAAGGATACGACCTCGGCCGGAGCTTTGTTTTTCAATTGCTGGAGATTCATGTGTTCGTTTTCTGTTTTAATTTTGGAAAGGCTAGGCCGATCTGCAGAGCATTTTTGAATTCACAAACGAAAAGCACCCTTGGGGGCTTTCAGCTTTAAGAAATTTTTGGATAATGCTTTGGATCTGCGCCAATGCCGGTTGGCTGGGATTACGTAAAATCTTATTGGGAAAAAATTACTAATCCGTTAATCAGGATTGAATTTAAGAAAAATCAAGCAAACTGTCAATTGCCTACCTCTTATATAATAAGATTATTATAATAAGGAAGTTGAAGTAGGATAGGGGCATTACGGGGATTACGGTAATTCCATTATTATTCCCCAAGTTGATAGAAAGTAAGATTTAAGCCAGTGAATAACGTCAATAACTATAAATAGTCATTTGTTTTCAGTTATTTAATTCAATAAAAAAAAGGATAAATCGGGGGGATAAAAAACTTATTCCTCTAATTAGATATCCAAAGCCCAAACTTTGCACAAAAGGATAATTGCCCCGCAGTTTGTCATACTAATAGGTGTAAAACCATCTTTTGTGGCGGGCCGGGGCAAAGCCTGTATAATTTGCCCGCTTATTCCAAAGTTATACAAGAATTTTCCCCAAATCGAAGAATCTGCAAAACTTAAAATTCCCATGCCGAAAAAAAACAAACCCACGCCTAAAACAAAAGTAAAAAAAAGCAAGGCGGTAAAACCAAAAGCCAAAGCACACGAAACCGCGTCGCTGCGCGAAATTCATGTACATGTGCTTTCCGATTCCACCGGCGAAACCGCGCATCGCATCGCCTCGGCCGCCTTGTCGCAATTTCCCAGCGTGAAAATGGTCGAACATAATTGGCCGTTGGTGCGCACGCCGGGGCAAATAGAAAAAATGTTGAGCGAGGCGAAACAGGGCCATATCGTGCTGGCCACTTTCGCCGACAGCGGGCTGGAAGACGCGGTCAAGAAAAAATGCCTCGGGCGCGGTATATTGTTTTTTTCCGTGCTGCAGCCATTGATAAAGGATTTGGGCGATTTCCTGGGCGTTCGCGGCGAAAGCCTGCCGGGCAGGCAGCACATGCTGGACAAGGAATATTTCGACCGCATCGAGGCGATCGACTTCGCGCTGCATCACGATGACGGGCAAAAACTGGCGCAATTGCAAGACGCCGATATAATTTTGGTCGGCGTGTCGCGCACGTCGAAAACCCCTACTTGCGTTTATCTTTCGCATCGCGGCGTGCGTGCCGCGAATGTGCCGGTCGTTCCCGGCGTGCCCTTGCCGCAGGAATTGTTTTCGATAAAAGGTCCTTTGATCGTGGGGCTGACCAACGATCCCGAAAGGCTGGCGCAAATCCGCACCAGCCGGGTGCAGTTGATGGGCGGCGGCGGCGAAACATATGCCGATGTCGAACAGATCAAAAAAGAAGTGCTAGAGGCAAAAAGAATATTCGCGCGCGAAAATTGGCCGGTGATTGATGTGACGCGCAAGTCGGTCGAAGAAACCGCAGCGGTGATCCTGCAGATCTATCAAAACTTCAAGCAAAAATCGGATGCGGGCAATGTCTGACGGTCTGGCAAATTCCGCGATTATCTTGGCTTCTTCCAGCGAAACCCGCCGCAGGATTTTGCGCGCCGCCGGGGTCGCATTTGAATGCGCCGCCGCCGATTTGGACGAGGCCGCGATGCTGCAAGAATGCGAATCGCACGGCTTTTCCGCGAACGAGGCCGCGCAAACCCTTGCCGCCGCCAAGGCAAAAAAAATCGCGGCGTTGAATCCGGACGCGCTGGTGATCGGATGCGATCAGATATTGCATTGCGCCGATTTGTGGTTTTCAAAACCCAAAGACCGCGCTAGGGCGGAAAAAGACCTGAGATTCTTGCGCGGAAAGCAGCATTTTCTGGCTAGCGCTGTCGTTGTCGTAAAACAAGATGCGGTGCTGTGGCGGCACACCGAAACCGCAGCGATGCATATGCGCGATTTTTCGGACGCGTTCTTGCGGGACTATATGGACCAAATGGGGGACGCGGTTTTGCTGTCGGTCGGCTGCTATCAGCTCGAAGGCATCGGCGCGCAGCTATTCGATAAGATCGCGGGCGATTATTTTTCGATTTTGGGATTACCGCTGGTGCCGCTTTTGGGGGCGCTGCGCAGTTTGGATGCGATAGGAAAATAGGCGATGCAAAAACACGGCATTATTATTTTGGGATTGACCGGGTCGATGGCGATGGGCAAAAGCTTTGCGGTCAAGCAGCTGCGCGCGCTGGACGTTCCGGTGTTCGAATCCGACAATGTCGTGCATCTTTTGTATCAAAAGCCGCAAGTGATCGAGTCCGTCGCCACCATCGTTCCCGAAAGCCTGATCGAGGGAAAGATCGAGCGCAGCATCGTTGCCGCCGCCATCGCCCGCGACCGCGCTATTTTACCGAAACTCAACGCGCTGCTGCATCCCATGGTGCGTGAAAAGGCGCAGGATTTCATCGACGCCGAGCGCGATTTGGGCGCCGACATGCTGGTTTTGGACATTCCTTTGTTATATGAAACCGGGCGCGATGCGATTTGCGATTATGTCGCGGTGGTCAGCGCGCCGAAAATAGTGCAATATTGGCGGCTGTTGCGGAGAGCGCGGTTCAGCCCCGCGAAATTGCTGCGGCTTTTAACCTTGCTGTCGGCGCAAATGCCGGATGGTGAAAAGCGGCAAAGGGCGGATTATATAGTGAAAACCCATTTTGGTGCGAAAAGCAGCTTGCGCCAGTGGCGGGAAATATTGGAAGATATAAGAATCAAGGGCCAGAAATGAGACAGATTATATTGGATACCGAAACCACCGGGCTTGATCCTTCTGCCGGCCACAGGCTTGTGGAAATTGGCTGCATCGAGATCATAAATTTCATCCCTACGGGCAAAGTTTTTCACCAATATATCAATCCCGAACGCGATATGCCGATCGAGGCGCAGAACGTCCACGGGCTTTCGGCCGCGTTTTTGAAAAACCACCCGGTATTCGCCGCCATCGTCGCCGATTTCCTTGATTTCATCGGCGACAGCGTTCTTGTGATCCATAACGCCGATTTCGATATGAAATTCATCAACGCCGAATTGCGCAATCACGGATTCCCCGGCATCGAGATGCAACGCGTGATCGACACGCTGAAAATGGCGCGGCAAAAATTCCCCGGCGCGCCCGCGAATTTGGACGCCTTGTGCAAAAGATTCAATGTCGATGCCAGCAAACGCGAAAAGCACGGCGCGCTTTTGGACGCGGAATTATTGTCGCAGGTATATGTCGAGTTAACCGGGGGCAAACAGGCGGGGCTGGCGCTGGTTGCGGCGTCTTCTTCCGGTGGCGGCGATGCGGCAGCGGGCGGTACGCCGCGCGCCGCAAGGCCAAAACGCGCATTCGCGCCAAGCGCCGAAGAGATATTCGCGCATGACGAGCTGTGCCAGGAAATTAAAAACCCGATTTGGCAGTCTTAAAGGATAATCCCAGATAATTGCGGCGTTACGCCTGCGCCTGTGCGCCGCGGCTTTGCTGCATTTGCGCCTGGTACAGCCCCATGAAGTCGATCGGGTGCACCAAAAGCGGCGCATAGCCGCCTTCGCGCGTCGCCTCGGCGATGATGCTGCGGGCGAAGGGGAATAAAAGGCGCGGGCATTCGACCAAAAGCACGGCTTGCAGCTGCGCCTGCGGGATGCCCTTTAGGCTGAACAGCCCGGCATAGGTCACGTCGATGGAAAAACATTCGATGT
>CAYRVJ010000098.1:0-5349 GCA_964427785.1 uncultured Alphaproteobacteria bacterium
CAGCAAGATCCTGCATCACCAAATGCTCGGCGCCCTCAATGTCGATTTTCATGAAATCGACCGGCCCTGAAATCATATCGGATAGTTTGACGGTGGGAATTTGAATCGCTCGCTTGGACTCATTGTCCACTTTCTGCATACGTTCTGCGATGATGCTATTGCTGCCCGACCATGGCTTTTTGGAATCTTGGTAAAAAGTGATGTGGCCTTCTTTGTCCGACAGCGCTTTTGGAATGGCGGTTACGCCTTGCAGTCCGTTTTCTGAAATATTTTTTTGAAGAGCGGCAAAAGAATCCGGGCTGGCTTCGAACGCCATAATGCGCGATTCAGGATAGAGCAGCTTAAAAAACAGAACGCTCATCCCGATATTGCTGCCGGCATCAACGATAACTGGATCTTTGCGCTTGGATTTAAAATAATAAGGGCTGCCGATCAAGATTTCTTTAACCATGAACAAAAAATGCCGGTAGCTTGGGCAAAACACCTTATAATTCAAAACGCGGTCATAGCCTGGCTCGCGCCGTATCAGCCGCAGGAACAGCTTGAATTTCAATTTCAAGCGCAAATAATCGTAAAATAAACGGTTGGCTGGCAGTTGCGGCCATTCTTTGCGTAGGCGGGTAAGACTGGCATAGGCGTTTATAAAGGTAGACATATAATAAGGACTCCATTTTGCCGGGCAATTTAGCAGTTTCGCCCCTTATAGCCCAATAAAAAATGCGGGGGCCGGTTAAGACCCCCGCATCCCGCACATGGCAGCTGCAAATCAACCAGGCGCGTTACTCGGAATCGGAATCATCCCCCGCCTCTGGGCCGGTGGTCATTTTATTGGCAAGTCCCGCCGCGTTGGCACGGATCGTGGCCTCTATCTCGGCAGCCAATTTGGGGTTTTCGCGAAGGAACTGTTTGGCGTTCTCGCGGCCTTGGCCGATGCGCTGGGTTTTATAGCTGAACCAAGCGCCGGATTTTTCAACGATATTGGCGGCAACGCCCAAATCTATGATTTCACCCAGGCGGGAAATCCCCTCGCCATACATAATGTCGAATTCGACCGAACGGAAAGGCGGCGCCAATTTGTTTTTAACGACCTTTACCCTGGTATGGCTGCCGACGATTTCTTCTTTGTCCTTGATCGCGCCAATGCGGCGGATATCGAGCCGGATCGAGGCATAGAATTTCAACGCATTGCCCCCCGTGGTGGTTTCTGGGTTGCCGAACATCACGCCGATTTTCAAGCGGATTTGGTTGATAAAAATAACCGTGGTGTTGGAGCGGGAGATAGAGCCGGTCAATTTCCGTAAAGCCTGGCTCATCAATCTTGCGTGCAGGCCCATATGGGAGTCGCCCATTTCGCCCTCTAGCTCCGCGCGCGGCACAAGCGCCGCAACCGAATCCACGACCAAAATGTCTACGGCGCCGGAACGCACCAGCGTGTCGGCGATTTCCAAAGCTTGTTCACCGGAATCCGGCTGCGATATCAGAAGGTCGCCGACGCTGACGCCAAGCTTTTGCGCATAAGAAGTATCGAGCGCATGTTCGGCGTCGACAAAAGCGGCAACCCCGCCAGCTTTTTGCGCGGCGGCAACGACATGAAGCGCCAATGTGGTCTTGCCGGAACTTTCCGGCCCGTAAATTTCGATAATACGCCCGCGTGGGATGCCACCGATGCCTAGCGCCATATCCAAACCGAGAGAGCCGGTCGAAATAGTTTCAATTTCCACCCTTTCTTCCTGGCCCAAACGCATGATAGATCCCTTGCCGAAAGATCTTTCGATCTGCGACAAGGCGGCGTCGAGCGCGCGTTTCTTTTCGGCGCTGGCGGCAGCGCCCTTTTTGTCGGGTTTTTCGTTATCGTCTTGAGAAACGGCTTTTAAGGGTGATTGCGCCATGGAATCCTCTTGCAGTTAGGAGTGGAAAATCGGAAAGATACCCAAGTGTACATGTTTTGTTCTATATAGCAAGGACTTTTTTATTTGCCTAAGCAATTGAAATATAACAATTTCATTTTTTTGCGGCGCAATAAACGATTTATTAACCCCTATAGACTAATCTTGGGCCTGTATGGGAGTAGAAGCCGAAAGCAAAAGCAAACGGCAATCAGTTATTAGTTCAAGTTCAGGAGGAAGCCCATGCATATCGAATCTCTAAGCGCAAATTCTGTTGCGCGTAAAATTGACTTTCAACGTCAAGCAGCTGCGGACACCAATTCCGCCGTTAAAGCAAACGCACGGGCCGACGAAATCCGCCTGAGCCCCCTTGCCTCGGACATCGTATCCGGCAAGTCATCTGACGTTGCAAGCGTCAAATCCGACGTTGCCCGCCGCGAACCGGTTGATTTCAACGACGCTTTCCAGCGCATGCGCAAAATCGCACACAAATTGCATGACCTTGCGAAATTCACCGGACTTGAAGGCTTGAGAGGATACCACGATGAAGAATCACTCAAGCGTTTAGACGCCCAATTCCAAAGTTTGGTCAGCGAATTGAACGGCATCGGCGAAGAAATCGCACAGAAATTGAATCTGACCGGTTCCATGGCCACGATGTACAAAATGAATTTCGGCGCGGATCAATTGCACTTGACCGATGCCGATACATTGGCCAGCTTTGAAAGCGCAAAGAACGTCATGACGAAATTGGAAGGCCGCGTCGCGTTCCTGGACGAAATCAACGCCCGCATGACCACCGATCCGACTTTCACCTTCGGTGGCCCGGCAAATGATCCGGCCCCAGGCAACGTAAACAACGTTTTGGCCAAAATCGCAGCCAATGAAACCGCAGCGCCAGTACGCGACGTTATCGGCAACAAGAAATTGAAAGCCGATGTCGTAACCGCTGCGAAGGAAGATGCAGATAAGGTAACAACCGCCAAGAAAGCGGATGAAGCCCCTGCCGCCGCAACCGATCCAGCCGGAAAACCAGGCGTAAATTGGGAAGCGACTTTGAAAAACTTCCAATCCATCGCCCACAAGCTGTTTGATCTGGCTAAGTACGCCAGCATTGAAGGCATCGGCGAAGCGGAACGCAAACATATTGACGCCCGCTTCCAAAGCCTTCTAGGTGAATTGAACGGCGTTGGCCAAGACGTTGTGAAAAAACTTGGTTTGACCGGCAGCATGGCCAGCATGTACACCACGATTCTGGGCCAAGCACAGTTGGGCTTGCGCGGAAGCGCCAGCATCGGCAATGCCGCTGAAGCTTTGGAATTTGCGAAAATCATGTCGGAAACCGTTCCCGCCTTTGACGCAATCGTCCTTCGCGGAGGCAACCCATTCACCGATCCGGCGTAATCAAAAAACATAAGAAATGAAAAACCCCGCAAAATGCGGGGTTTTTTATACCATTTTTCCCCAGCGCCGGTGCGCCCAAAGCCATTGTTCCGGGTTGGCGGTGATCCAGCTTTCGAACATGTGGTGCACTTGCAGCATTACCTGCTTGGCGTTTTCCGCATCATTTAGCTGCGGATTAATTTGCATCGTAAGCGGCTCTAGAAACTCAACCTCAAAGCTGGTTTTTTGAACACGCGCAACCCTAATCGGCACCAGCAGCGCATCGAATTTTATCGCCAACCTGGCCGCTGCCGTGCCCGTCATCGCCGGCATCCCAAAAAACGCGACTTCTTCGCCGTCGTTCATTTTTTGGTCGATCAACATGATAACGGATTCCTTTTCTTTTAGCTTAGAGATAAGCTGCTTTGCCCCGTCCCCGCCTTTGGGAATAAAATCGAGGCCGGTTTTGCCGCGCAGGAATTGGATCAGCCAATCGACGGGCCGGTTGTTGGATCGCCTGTATACGATACCGCATTGCCAGTCATAATGTTTGAACACATGGGGTATCACTTCCCAATTGGCGAAGTGACCGGCGAAAAAAACGACCGGCCTGCCCGCCTCTTTTAGCCTAAGAAAATTCTCGACGCCCAATATCTGACAGCGCGGCGAGTCAATTGGCATGGATCCAAGATGCGGGAATTCCGCAAAAGTGCGGCCCAGATTGTCCCACATACCCTTTACAATACGGCGTTTTTCAAAGTAATCCATATTGGGAAACGCCAAACCTAAATTGCGGTAGGCCGTCTTTGAAGCCCGAAGACGCATGCATAATACTCGCGCCAGAAACCCGCCCGTGGCCGATGCATAGTTCTGCGGCAACAGCCGCAAAACACTAAGCACCAGCGCCGCCGCCGCCGCTAGCAGCGTATCCTTTACATAGTTTCCAACCAAAAATGGCGGCGATCCCGGCAAGGTCTAAGCCCCCATCAGCTCTTTGACTTTTCCGGCCAATTGCTTAAGGCTAAACGGCTTTGGCAAGAAATTGATCGCCATGTCGTCACCGATGCGCGCCCGCAAGGCGTCTTCTGCATAGCCGGAAATACATATGACTTTGATGTCAGGCATGATTTTACGCACTTCGCGGATTAAAGTCGGACCATCCATCCCTGGCATCATCACATCGGTAACCAAAAGGTCGATCTTGGGCTTTTCGTTCTGCAAAAGCTCCATAGCAAGATCGCCGCTGGCGGCTTCGATCACCTTATATCCTTTATTGCGCAAGGCGCGCGAACTGAATGCGCGGACGGCGTCCTCGTCCTCGACCAAAAGAATAGTCCCGGCGCCGGTCAGATCGGATACGGAATCTTCGGCATCCTGATCCGATTTACTGGAAACTTCCTCGCCGCCGTGATGGCGTGGGAAATAGATGCTGAACTTGGTGCCGACATTGACCGTACTTTCGACCACAATAAAACCGCCCGTCTGCTTGACGATGCCGTAAACTGTGGAAAGCCCCAGCCCCGTGCCCTGTCCCGGCCCTTTGGTGGTAAAGAAAGGTTCGAATATCCGGGTCAGATTTTCCTTGGGAATTCCCATTCCGCTGTCTTGGATATCAATTTGCACGAAATCGCCGGGCGGAACGACTTCGGAGCCCATATTCACCGGCGCGTCAAAAGTCACGTTTTGCGTTCTTACATTCAGCTCGCCGCCGCTTTTCATCATTGCGTCGCGGGCGTTGACCACCATATTGACGATGATCTGCTCGAACTGAACTTGATCGACTTTTATCAGCCATAAATCGCGGCCATGCGTCATGTTGAATTTGATGTTTTCGCCGATCAAGCGGCGCATCAAATTGGTCAGCTCCGACAGGATATCCGTCAGATTCATAACTCTAGGCTTTAATTGCTGCTGGCGTGAAAAAGCCAGCAATTGCCGCACCAGGTTGGCGGCGCGGGTGGCATTCTGCTTGATCTGCATGATATCGCCAAAAGACGCGTCCCCGGCCTTATGCCGCAGCAGCAACAAATCGCAAAATCCGATCATCGCCGTCAAAAGATTGTTGAAATCATGGGCGATG
>CAYRVJ010000099.1:0-5344 GCA_964427785.1 uncultured Alphaproteobacteria bacterium
TCAGGTTTTGCGCATCCTGCCCGGCGCAGCTTATTTCTAGCACAGAACCGGGCGCTGCCGCGAGGGTCAGAAGATCCATCATCGATTTTCCGTCTACCTTTTGTCCACGATGCATCACCGTGACGCTGGCCTTATACTGCTCGGTAACCTTGACGAACTTGGCTGCCGCGCGGGCGTGCAGCCCCTTGCTGTTGATTAGGGTAAAATTCTGGCGCAGCGCGCCAGCCGCGTCGCCTGAAAAAGGCACATCCGCCGGCATGTCAAGATTTGTCCTGAAGCAGCTGCGTTGCCACATGGATATACCGCTTGCCCGCGTCCTGCACATCGACGACCAGCTGTTTTAGATCGGCAGATTTGCGGCTGCTGGCCAGCTTGATCAGCATGGGCAGGTTAAGCCCTGCAACAACCTCTATGTTTTGCTTGTCCAGTAAAGATATCGAAAGGTTGGACGGCGTGCCGCCGAACATGTCGGTTAGAACCAAAACGCCCTGACCCAGATCCACCGCTTTGATATGGGATAAAATCTCGCTGCGCTTTTTTTCCAGATCGTCGTCGTTGGCTATCCCGATGGCCGCAATATGGTCTTGCGGGCCGACGATTTGTTCCAGCACATTCAGATATTCTTGGGCAAGGCCGCCATGGGCCACGAGTACAACACCTATCATGGGCGGCATCCTACAAGAGCGGGATTTTTTATACAAGCCCTTATGCCGCGGGCAGCGCAATGCGCAGTTGCGCCCCAAGAATTTTGCCGCTGGCATCCATGCGGTTGCTGGCCTCGATCTTGCCGCCCATGGCGGTTATGATTTGCTTTGCGATAGAAAGCCCAAGCCCCGAATGCAGGCCGAATTTTTCCCCTGAAGGCCGGTCGCTGTAAAACCGATCGAATATCTTATCCAGCTTGGTTTGCGGTATGCCCGGGCCTTGATCTGTGACCGAAATGTCGATCCATCCGTCCTGCGCCGAAACATGCACCCCAACAAGCCCGTCCTGCGGGCTGAAAGAAATGGCGTTTTCCAAAAGATTATTCACCGCCTGGGTCAGGCGGCTTGGAATGCCTTCCACATAAAATTGAATGGTAGGATCGACGAATAGATCGACCGAAACAAACTTGCTTCTTGCTCGTTGGTCGTAATGCTGGACTATGGGTGCAAGCAGCGCCGTGACCTCGAACATCTGCGCTTTGCCGCGCGAAATTTCGCTGTCGATGCGTGAAGATTCGGAAATGTCGGTTATCAGGCGGTCCAGGCGCGTTACGTCATCCAGTATTATTTGCAGCAGTTGTTTTTGTTTTTTTACGTCGTCGATCCGGCTTGCGGTTTCGACCGCGCTGCGAAGGCTGTTTAGCGGATTCTTGATTTCATGCGCCACATCCGCCGCGAACCGCTCGATCGCGTCCATGCGCTCCCATAGGGCGCTGGTCAAATCGCGCATCGCCGCCGACAATTCGCCGATTTCATCGCGGCGGCCGGAAAGATCGGGGATTTCGACGGCGCGGTTCTTGGCCATCCCCATCCGCCGCGCCGCGCCGGCCAGCTTTAAAACTGGGCGGGTAATAGTGCGCGCTAAATACATCGACAGCAAGGCGGTCAGGCAAAGCGCCGCCAGGAAAACGCGGAAAATGGAAAGCCGCACTTCGTGCAGCGCTTTTTCGATATGTTCGCCGTTTTGCGAAACCATCAACGCGCCCAGCACTTGGCGGTAATGCTGCACCGGCACGGCGGCGTAAAGGATAAGTTCACCTTTTCTTGGGCTTTTGCGCAAGGCGGTGGCGGTATTTCCTGAAATCGCCTCTTGCACCTCGGGATAATCGAAAGCGGTTTGCGGAAAGCTTTCCTTGTATGTCTTGACGTTGCCGGGAACGGTCAATTCTTGATCGAGCCTGTCCATGATTTTCGATAAATTTCTGCGGATCCAGGATTTTCCGGCGTACGGATCGCTTAGATCCTCGACTTGCACGATGCTGTTGCTGATCCGGCTTTTTTTGCCGCCTAAAATGCGGCTGTCGACGATCAGCGCGCCTTCTTTATCGAACAGTCTGGCGCGCGATTGCGTCGTGGCCACAAGGCGGCGTATGACTTCGCGCGCCGGCCTTTCGCGGATTGTTACGCCGTCATCGGGATGCGATTCTGCGGCGATTTCACCCAGGGCGCCCGCAAAAATTTTGGCTTCTGTCGTCAACGCTTCAAGCTCGGACGCAATCAAGCCATCGCGATATTGGTCAAGGTATAAAAGTCCCACCAAAAGCGCGATCAAAGGGATGGTGTTGACCGCCAAGATATGTTTGGTCAAGGGAGACAGCAGCCTTTTGCGGAGCGTTTTTTGCGCCCGTTTTTTGCGCCGGATTAACGGATGCAAAAGCCTCGCTGCCGCCCCGATTCCAGGCGTTTGGGATAATTTCAAGAAAAAACGCTTCATGGGCTAGGCCGTATCTTTGCCTTCTTCGCGGTAACGGTATCCGACGCCGTACAAGGTTTCGATCTGGTTGAATTCGTCGTCTACATCGCGGAACTTGCGGCGCATGCGCTTGATATGGCTGTCGATGGTGCGGTCGTCTATGTAAATGCTCTCTCCATAAGCGGCGTCGATCAGCTTATCGCGGTTTTTAACCATGCCGGGCCTTATCGCCAAAGCCTGCAATAACAAGAATTCGGTCACGGTCAGATTGACTTCCTGGTTTTTCCAGTTGCACATATGGCGTTCAGGATCCAGGGTCAAATTGCCTCTTGTTATGACGCCTTCGGTTTTGGATTCTTGGCGGCCTGAATTATTGGCGTTCAGTGCCCTGCGGCGCAGCAGCGCGCGGATTCTTTCCAAAAGGACGCGCTGGGGCACGGGTTTTCTGATAAAATCGTCGGCGCCGCTGCGCAGGCCGATGATTTCGTCGATTTCTTCGTCCTTCGAGGTCAAAAAGATAACCGGCATCCCCGTTTGCTTGCGCAATTTCGAAAGCAGTTCGAACCCGTCCATGCGCGGCATTTTTATGTCCAGGATCGCGATATCGGCAGGCTTGCTTTGTATGCCTTGCAAGGCGGACTCTCCATCGCCATAGGTGGCGACATCAAATCCTTCAAGCTGCAAGGCCATGGATAAAGAGGTCAGGAAATTTCTGTCGTCGTCGACAAGGGCAATTTTGGCGTTCATGATACCGTCCTTTATGTAAAAGGCAGCGTAATGCCTAATTCCAGCAAATTTATGGCGGGGCGGGGCCGCAAGTCTCGGGCTTTTAGCAAGTATGACTCTGTAGCACGATAACAGGGTAATACCAAGTCACGCCTTTTAATACTCTTACGCCGAAAAGTGAGATATGCCTTTATATTGCGGGGCAGAGCGGGTATTGTTACGCCCAATAACCCTAACCCCCCTCTTTAAGGAGAGATATCTTATGAAAAAACTACTCAGCTTAGTCGCCGTATTGGCGGTCGCCGTGCTCGCTTTCCAAGCGATTGCGAACGAACCCGCTTCCAGCGCACAAAAAATGAACCAAACCAACCAATCCGCGACCGCAGCATCGGCAAGCACCAATGTAACGCCTCCAGCGACCCCGGATTCCAGCGTCACCGCGATGCAAGCGGTCAGCCCATTTCCAACCCCTGCGGGCGTAAAATTGATGCAGTCTGGAAACAGCCAGTATTGGACCACTTCCAGCGGCATGACCTTGTATACCTTCGCTAAAGACAGCGCAGGAAAATCAAGCTGCACCGGCGATTGCGCCAAAAATTGGCCGGCCCTTGCCGCCAGCAGCAGCGACAAACCGATGGGCCCATTCACCATTATCAATGGCAACCAATGGGCGTTTAACGGCAAGCCGCTTTACACCTATGCCGGCGACAAGAACCCAGGCGAGCGCAACGGCGCCAAAATCGCCAGCTGGTCGATCGCAAGCTTCAAGCCATCGCCAAGCCAACAGCCAAGCCACTAAGCTTGTTGATATACGACGTCAAGGGGGGCATTTGCCCCCCTTGTTTTTTGATGGGTTACGGCTTGACAACACATCCCCTTTAAGATATTTTTGTACCCGAAAAAGAATTAATATGGTTCTTAAGGGATTATAAAAGAGGGTTATTATGGGCAGCGAATCAGTACCGAAAGAAGTAGAATTAACATATTCTGTCTTTGGCGCAAAGGTAACATTGCGTGCGACCGGCGTTACGGGTCAAGTTGCAGGTCCCAGCAAAGTCACCATTGGCGGCCCGGACGGAAAACCGTTTGCACCTGCCAATAGCAATGCTACCGCGCCGGAAATAAAAGTCGAATATAAACCTATGACCGATGCGGAATTGAAAGCCTGGTTGGCGGCGGAAACCAGAAATATCGGCAATATTGCGCCGGATGGGACCAAGTATGCCGGTATTTCTCGTACCACCGGGACAGCCATGTTCGCTATGCCGGAGGATTGGGGCGGGAAAATGTCCTGGAAAAAAGCGATGAAATTCCCCCAAACGGTGGTTGCCTTCGGTTATAAGGGCAGCAAGCAAGTGACTGAAGAGCTTGTGAAAAACGCCGTATCGAAGGATGACGGCGGATGGCGCATGCCCACCCTATTCGAACTGAACGAATTATGTTGTAACAGACATGAGATCGGCGGTTTCTCTCCCTGCCTTTACTGGTCGTCGGAGCGCGATGCGTGCAGCCAGAGCTTCGAGAACAACAAAGTGGACTACCTCAGCTCTAAGTACTTCCAGCGTTGCCGTGTCCGTTTGGTGCGGACCTTACCGCGCGACTGGTCTCGACCACGCGAATGGTCTCGCTGAAGCTGCGTAGCAGCGTAAGCGGAAGCGTGTTAGTCATTTAGTTATTTAATTATTCAAGCAGTTTATTCGGTGTTTGCCGAAGGGCGGGGAATTGCAATCCCGTTCGTTATTCCGGCGAAAGCCGGAATCCATAGGCCTTATCCGTATGCAAAAACCGGGGTTGTGGATCCCCGCTTTCGCGGGGATGACAATGTTTGCTTTATATTCTATTTACGCAAATTCACCGGCGTGACCGCGACATAGCAATCGGTCTTCATGGTTTCGAATTGGAATTCGCGCACATATTCGACGCAGCGGTAAAGCTGTTTCGGGCTTCCCCTATATTCCAGATACACCACATTAACCGCCATGGGCGGATCCAGCCTTGCGACGTCGCTGCCGACGATATGGATGTTTTCGCGCGATATCAGCGAAAACAGGGATTCATCCGGCATGGCTTCCCATTGCTTGACGAAATTCAACGGTATGGCTTGCGCACCGGCGTTTTGCGGTACAAGCAACGCGATCAGTGCTATGAAGCAGGCCAGCGTTGTGATTTTTTGGAACATGTCTCCCTCCTTTTAGGGCATAACAAGGCGTCTATACAATTG
>CAYRVJ010000100.1:0-5283 GCA_964427785.1 uncultured Alphaproteobacteria bacterium
TCGGCATTTCCGCAAGAAAATCTTCCCATCGGCTTAGCGGCAAGGATATGTCGTGCTTGATGCTGTGTCCCAGCGCCTTTTCTGCTAGGGGTATGGTTTTGCGGATTTCCCAGAGCTTATCGGCATGAAGCGCGTCCTTTGCCAAAATAAAAAACTGCGAATTGCTTTTTCCCAGAAAATTTTCGGCCTGGCCAAGTGCCACGTCTCCTTGTTCCATGGATTCAAGCGTGAACAAGGCATGAAAGCCGCTAGGTTGGAATCTTTCGGGTGCGGGTTTGCCGGTATGTTGCAGCGACAAGGTAACAGTTTCTTGCGCCATTATTTCAAAAGCGGAAAGTTGGGGTTGGAACCGGGCACGCAAATTCACAAAAAAATCTTGGCAGTCTTTGAAAGTATTGAATCCCGCCCAGACGGTTATTTTTTGCGTTGGTTTTGGATAAAGCCGCAAAACCGCTTTCGTTACTAGCCCCAAAGTTCCTTCGCTGCCTATCAAAAGTTGTTTAATATCATAGCCGGCGTTATTCTTTTTTAGCTTGTGAAGTCCCTGGAAAATTTGGCCGTCTGCCATAACCGCTTCTATGCCCAATACCAAGTCGCGCATCATTCCGTAACGTAAAACATTCAGCCCGCCCGCATTGGTTGCGATCGCGCCGCCGATTTGGACTTGTGTTTTTGGGCTAAGTTCCAGCGGGAAATAAAGCCCATTTTCCTCGGCGGCATTTTGCACCTGCTGCAATGTCGCGCCAGCTTCTACGCAAATGGACTGGTCTTGGGCAGAAACGTCCAGGACATTGTTCATCTGTGCGAAATTCAAAACAATATTTTTCCCGTCCGCCAGCGGGGTCGCTGCCCCCACCATGCTTGTGTTGCCGCCTTGCGCGGTTAACGCCAATCTATGCTCGAGGCAAACGCCCAGAATCTTACGAATTTGTTCGGCAGTATGGGGGAATACTACAGCCAACGCGCTGCCGTGAAAACGTCCCCGCCAATCGGTCAAATAAGGCTGCATAGAGCTTGCTTCGGCAAAGCAATTTTCCGCACCTAAGATGTCCACTAAGGCTTGCAGTGCCGTCATGACGTTTCTCTGCCGCAAGATGCTCTGCGCAAGCGGTCGTTGATCGCAACGCCGAGACCTTTTTCCGGTATTGGCATAGTTGCGATGCCGGAATGGCCCTCTTGATCCAGATTTTGCATGTAGGCGAATAAATTGGCTGCGGCTTCTGTCAGATTCTCGGACACGCTTAGGTTTAAAACCCTTGGAAACCCCGGCGGTACATCGGGCCCGAAAGCCAAAAGAGCCTCTTTTGCTTGCGGGTTGCCGCAGCCAATACGCAAAGGAGTTTTTGGCGCATAATGCTTTTCCATCATGCCCGGGGCCAGAATTTTATCGCCGGACGCGGTTATGCGGCGGATTGCGCCAATTTCTTTTTCCACACTTTCAGCTTCTATGCCGCCCGGGCGAAGTAAAGTCGGCGCAGGGCCGCTAAGGTCCAAAATGGTGGATTCTATGCCGACAAGACAGGGGCCGCCGTCTAAAATCATCTCGGCGCGGTAGTTCATGCCCTCCAGGACATGTTCCGCGCGAGTCGGGCTAATTTGCCCGGAAAGATTGGCGCTGGGCGCAGCAAGCGGGCCGCCAAAGCCGCGCAAAAGTTCCATCATAACTGGATGATTCGGCACGCGGATGGCGGCATTTTCAAGCCCTGCAACGGCCAATTGCGAAATGCCGGAATTTTCTTTTAAAGGTAAAACCATTGTTAGCGGTCCAGGCCAAAATTTCTGCGCCAGTTGCAGCGCGGCTGGATTGAATTCCACGATCTCCCGCGCCGCATCAAGGCCGCTTGTATGCAGGATCAAGGGATTGAAATTAGGCCGCCGTTTTGCCGCGAATATTTTTGCGACCGCAATATCGGATTTGGCGTTGGCGGCAAGGCCATATACCGTTTCGGTTGGAACGGCTGCTATTCCATCGCGCCTTATATGGGCGATGGCTTCGTCGATACCGGGCTTATTGGCTATTGTAATAAGCATCTTGTGTATAGTTTTGCCCCGCTTTGGCTAGGCCCTATAATTTATTTGCAAAGGGAATCGAAATATCTATAGTTTAATGCTAGGAAAAGTAAAAGCAGTATGTTTATTGCGCGCCGAATCTATTGCACCCTTACAAATGGGGATGACACGATGAAAATTTCAAATTCCAATACATCCGAGCCGATTATCGTCACCGTAGCCCAGCAAAAGGGCGGTGCGGGAAAAACCACGATGGCCCTGCAACTGGCCGTGGCGTGGCAAAAAATGGGCTTCAAAGTCGCCTTGATCGACATTGACCCTCAAGGCAGCGCCGGGGCATGGAGCCATATGCGCGCCCGCGTATTGGGAGACAAATACGAAGGGCCAGAAGTGGTCGCGATCACCGGATGGCGCATGGTCGGCGAACTTTCCCGCCTGAAACAATACGGATTCGATATTATCATGGTTGATAGCCCGCCCCGCGCGGAGGCAGAGGTGTCTATCGCCGTGCGCAGCTCGGATATGGTCATTATCCCGCTTCAGCCAAGCCCTATGGATGTATGGGCCAGCAAGCCGACTTTGCAATTTGCCCATAAAGAACGCGTTCCCGCCCTGATCGTCATGAACCGGATCAATACCCGCACCAAGCTTGCGGCGCAAATGATCGAAGAAGCGCAGCTTTTGGGCGCTGATGTGGCCACGGCGACTATTGGCAGCCGCGTTGCCTTGGCAGCCAGCCTTGCAGAAGGCAAGGGCGTAATGGAAACCGCGCCAAGCTCGGTCGCCGGACAAGAAATTTCCGCCCTGGCACGCGAAGTCTTAAAACGTATAAAATCCCTTAACAAAAAGGGCTCCCTGGCAAAAGCCGCCTAATTTTGAGCAATATTGTTACGTTTCAGGCTTTTTTGGGTAATATGAATAAGAAAATTATTTACTGCCTAAGATATTGATTTTAAAAGATTGTATCATTTCTTATTTGCATACGATTAATAGCTTCCTAACAATCCCATGTCATACTTATAGCAGTGCTTTCAGGTATGGAAGCTGGCTCTTACGGCGTTTAAAAGCGCCGGAAAGCAATGGGTTAACCGCTTAGAAGCAGGAGGCTGTCTAACGGTGAGTTTGACGATACAAGGCAACATAGCCGCAAGTATTGCGCAACGCGCTTTGCAGCAATCGCAAAGCGCATTGGATCGCTCCTTGCATCGTCTTAGCACAGGGCAACGCGCGACAAGCGCGAAAGACGATGCCGCCGCAGTCGCCATTTCTTCCCGCATTCGCGGCCAATTGGTTAGCTTGCAAAAATATTCGATGAACGTAACGCAGGGCACGTCGATGTTGCAGATCGCCGAAGGCTCTTATGCCAGGGCCGAGGATATTCTAAATCGCATGCGAGCTTTGTCGACGCAAGCGCTGGGCAACAACCTATCCTCGGTAGAGCGGGCCATGCTGGATTCGGAATATCAGCAAATTAAACAGGAGCTGGACCGAATCGCCAAATCGACCAATTTCAACGGGGTTAATCTGTTCGAGACGGGAAACCTTTCCTTCAGTTCCAGCACCAATACCGGCATTAACAACAGCAACGAAATCGTTGTCGCAGACTTTGATGGTGACGGCGTTGCCGACATGCTGGAATTGGCGAATACCTCGGTGCTGTTTTGGAAGGGCAATGGCGATGGAACTTTCGCCGCCTATACGCAAATAATGACCGGGCTTGGCAGCGTACAAAATATGGAAAAAGGCGATTTCAACGGCGACGGCAAGATGGATTTTGTCTTACAAACGGGGGCGGGAACCCAGATTTATTCGAATGACGGAAATGGCAATTTCGCCGTTACAGCGACCTTCGTTGAAACCAGCACCACGGATGTAAGAACCGGCGACTTCAACGGAGATGGCAGAGACGACGTCGTGATGATCACCGGCGCGACTTTCCGTATTTACACTACCAATCAGACCGGCGGCTTTAATGCCGCCGTGAACGTTGCGTTGGGCCTGACATCCAATGAATGGCAAATCGGCGATATGAACAATGATGGAGCGCTAGATGTCATCGTCACGGCCAACAGCACAACCGCGCAAGTATTGCTGAACAACGGCAGCGGAGGATTTTCGACGCTGTCAACTTTCACCATCGGCGCAACCAATTTGCGCCGCGGCAGTTTTGCAGACATGAATGGCGACGGCAATCTGGATTTTGTCGTTGGGGCGACCGGTTCTGCAAACGTCCAGATCGCGCTGGGCAACGGCAATGGTACTTTCACTACCGGTAACAGCGTGGTGATGAGCACGACCAACAACGTCTATGTCCAAGCTTATGATTATAACGGCGACGGGTTTATGGATATTGTGACCACCGATCAAGGCAACAATCAGGTAGCATGGAGGCAGGGAACAGGTAATTTGACATTCGGCTCCTTGGTTACGCAGGCGCTTGCCGTCGGTACCAGAGATGTAATCTTATCCGACCTCAACAATGATGGTAAGATGGACTTTCTGGTGCGGCATACGACTTCCGGCAGCGGCACCCGGATATTTATGAATGGGGCGACGATGGGAATGGAAGGATCATTCCGTGTCGGCGAGAATGCTGCCACGCTAAACAATATTGGCTTCCGCATAGGGTCGCTGCGTCTTAACTCACTGGATGGCGACCTAGGCGTCAGCATGATCACCAACATCGGGACGGCCAAGCGCGCCGAACAGTCGATATTACGCGCCTTGGAAAACTTATCGCTATACCGCACCCGCGTAGGCGCGGCGCAAAACCGCCTGGAAAAGACCCAAGAAAATCTGGCGACGATGATTGAAAATCAAGAAGGCGCGCGAAGCGCCATAGCCGACCTAGATGTGGCGCAGGAAATGAGCAGGTTCATATCCGAACAAATACGCACCCAAGCAGGAATAAGCATGCTGGCGCAAGCAATGGAATCGCAAAGAATGATCGCAAGGCTGCTCGAAATTAGCGCTGGTTAGGATTAAATAGTCGGGCTGCAAGGGAGCGTCCTGCGGCCAAGAACTCTGGCACCGCCAGATCGCCGCTTTTGCCGTATATGATGTCCTTACCGTGTAGATCCGTCATTTTTCCTCCTGCCGCCTCTAATATGGCGTGACCGGCGGCCACATCCCATTCGTGAATTTTTGTTAAGCGCGGATAAAGATCGAATGAACCTTCGGCTACATATCCGAACTTAATTGCGCCATTCATCCGCTTTACCGATGCGATGGCGATGCCTGGAAGGTATGGCTCCAGCCGTTCTTGCTTGCCAT
>CAYRVJ010000101.1:0-5247 GCA_964427785.1 uncultured Alphaproteobacteria bacterium
TTGGGCAGGCTTAATTCCATCATCCGGCCTTTGACGCCGAAATCCAGATCCGGCAGCACCCCGGCCGCGCCGCCGCAGATTGTGTCGGCGAAACGCAGCGCGATGCCGATTCTCATCGCCAACAGCGTTTGGCCGCGCGGCAACAGCCTTATCATTTCGCCCAAATCTTTTGCCTTTCCGGCATAGCGCGCATGGCAGCAAAGCGCCAAGAAACAGCGCGACGGATGGTCCAGCGCCAAAAGCGGCGCATGCAGGATGCGGTGGAAAATTTGCTGCGCCCGTTCTTCCGGATGGTCGGCCCAACCGATATCGCTGATCCAGCACGCCGCATGCACCAAGCGCTTGGAATCAGGTCGCAGGCTTTTTATTAAGGGCGACAGAAACTCGAACACCTCGTCGCCGATCATGCCGAAACGGCCCGCGCGCAGGGCCAGCGCCTTGCAGGTTTCGATCAAAATGTCGCCACGCGCCGCTTTCGATTTATGCTGCGATACGGCGACGCCTTCGCGCAGGCCGAAAGTGCTGAAGCAAATATTCTTGAATCCGCCTGCGCGCAATAATTCCAACAGCGCCATCGCCGCCAATGGCATCATCGGGATTCGCGATTTGGCGATGCCGTGCCGTGCCGCCTGGCGCTGCATTTTGCCCAAGGCGCAGGCGCGCAAAAACCGTGTCATCGCCGCCGCGTCTACCGTGTAATGATGCACGACATGCAGCGGATAACCATGCGTCAGCATGTGCAACCGCGCCAGCGCGCGAAACGTGCCGCCGATGGCATAAAAAGTTTTCCCCTTGCCCGCGCGTTTTAGCCAGGACAAAGCTTTGTATTCCGACGAAACATGCCGCCGCAAGGCGGCCAAGGAAAGCGGGCTGTCGATCAAGCTTATGGCGCCGAAAGGCAAGCTGGCTTTTTTCCCGGACTTGCCGTTGCCCAATGCCGCGAGCTCCAGGCTGCCGCCGCCCATATCGCCCATGATGCCGTTTGCGCCGGGGAAAGCGGCCAAAAGCCCTTGCGCGGAAAACGCCGCCTCTTGCTTGCCGCTTAGGATTTTTATTTTGATTCCGGTTTTCTTATTGAGCTGCCGCAGAAAATCCTTGCCGTTTTCCGCCTTGCGTACCGCCTGGGTTGCCACCGCGGTTATTTTTTCGACCTGCATCGCCCGCGCCAGATGCGCAAAACGCTGAAGCAACAGCGCCGCCTCGACGACGCCTTTTTTATGCAGCATCCCGGTTTTCGAAAGATCCTTGCCCAGGCAACAGGATGCTTTTTCATTGAACAAAGGCAGCGCCAAAGCGCCTTGGCGGTACACGATCATGCGTACCGAATTCGACCCGATGTCGATCACGGCGAACTTTTTAAGGCTTATTGGCATCGGATTTTTTATGGCGCAGATGCAATACCTTTTTGCCGCCGCCGCGCTTGGCGTTGGCGCCTTGGCCGGAAAGGCTGGGATGGGTTAAGAAATACTCCTGCGCCGAAAACGGCTTGTCGGCGTTTTCGACGCGTTTATACGTCCCGTCTTGTTGCAACATCCAGGCATTTTTATTGTCCTGCAAATTGGCCCAGAAAACCTGATTCATAATCTGCTCGTGAACGGTCGCGTTCAAGACCGGAATCATCACCTCGACGCGGCCATTCAAATTGCGCGGCATCCAATCGGCCGAAGACAAAAACAATTTCGCCTTGGGCGAAGGCAGCCCATTACCGTCGCTGAAACAAACGATGCGCGCATGCTCTAAAAATCTTCCGACGATGCTGCGCACCGTGATATTTTCCGACATACCCTTGACGCCGGGGCGAAGGCAGCAAATGCCGCGCACGATCAAATCTATTTTTACACCGGAATTGGATGCGGCATAAAGCGCCTCGATGATTTCGGGATCGACCAGCGAGTTCATTTTCGCCCAAATCTGCGCAGGTCTTCCGGCCTTGGCGTGCGCGGCCTCGGCGGCGATCATATCCAAAAGTCTTTGCCGAATGGAGAATGGCGCGATGATAAGCTTTTCCAATTTTTCCGGCTTGGCGTATCCGGTCATGAAGTTGAACAGCCGCGCCGCGTCCTGGCACAAAGCCGGATCGCAAGTAAATAAAGACAAGTCCGAGTACACTTTGGACGTTATTTGATTGTAGTTGCCTGTCCCGAAATGGGCGTAAGAGCGCAAATCATCGCCCTCGCGCCGCACCACCAGCGACACCTTGGCATGGGTTTTCAAATCCAGGAACCCAAACACCACCTGCGCCCCGGCGCGCTCCAGATTCTTTGCCCAGCGTATATTGCTTTCCTCATCGAAACGGGCTTTCAATTCGACCATCACGGTTACCGATTTTCCCGCTTCGGCCGCGTCGATCAGGGCGCGCATCACGGGTGAATCCTGGCTGGTACGGTACAAAGTCTGGCGGATCGAAATAACGTCGGGGTCAAGCGCGGCTTGCTGCAGAAAATGCACCACCGTGTCGAAACTTTCATATGGGTGATGCACGATCAGGTCTTTGTGGCGGATCGCGGCAAAGCAATCGCCGCTGAAATTGACGATGCGCGGCGGATAGCGCGGCGTAAAACCAGGAAATTTCAGATCTGGCCGGTCCAATTTGGAAAGCTCTCCCAGATCGGCCAGCCCCACAAAAGAATCGACTTCCAGCACCGCATGCGGCTCGATCCTAAGTTCGCGCGCAAGGAACGCCGCCAATTCTTCGGGCATGCCCTTGCGGTAAATCAGGCGGATCACGTCGCCACGGCTGCGTTTCTTCAGGAAATTTTCAAAGATGCGCATTAGGTCTTCGGCTTCTTCCTCGATCTCGCTTTCCAAATCGCGCAGGACGCGGAAAAAGCCATAGCCCTGGGCGGTGAATCCCGGAAACAGCTTGTCCAGATGGCGGATCACGACGTCTTCAATTAAAACCAATTTTGCATCCTTGCCCATCACGCGGATCAACCGTCCCACTTGTCGCGGCAGCGGAATCACCGCGCGCATTACCCGCCCCTGATCCTGATCTTGCCGCAACTGCAAGATGATCGCTTTGGCCTTGTTGGCTAGAAAAGGGAACGGATGCGCCGGGTCAATCGCCAGCGGCGTCAGCACGGGGAAAATATGCTGCATGAAATAATCCGCAAGCCAGGCGTTTTCCTTGTCGTTCAAACTAGCGGTCTCGGTAATGTGGATTCCTTCTTTGGCCAAAAGTTTATGAAGTTTCTGCCAGGCTTCTTGCGTGTCCTGGCTTAGCGCGCGGATGGCGTCGAACACTTTTTCCAATTGCTGCGCGCAGGTCAGGCCGTCGATCCCTGGCTTGTCCTGCCCGGCGGCGACCACATCCAAAAGCCCGGCGATGCGGACATTGGTGAATTCGTCCAAATTGCTTCCGGCGATGGAAATGAATTTCACCCTTTCCAACAGTGGATTTTTATCGCTCATCGCCTCGCCCAGAACGCGGCGGTTAAAAGCGATCGAGGACAGCTCGCGGTTTAAAAAGCGCGCTTGCGGATCGGGGTTGTTCTGGCTTGTTGTTTTTTCGGGGGCGGTCATGATTCCGATGGGTGTTGAATTTGCGGCAAGATGTCGCGCATCAAAGATATCGTGATATTGCGCTTGCTGGCCAGCGAAATCCTGTCCACCTGTTCCACAAATTCCAAAACCGCCGCATATTGCCGCACCAGCCGCAAGGCGGCGTAATCTATGGCCTCCGGCGATACCTGCAACTGGCGGTCGGCAAAAAGCTTGTGCAGCAAAGCCTTAACCCCTTCTTCGTCCGGGTGGCGGATTTCCGCCTGCGGCAAGGCCAAAAGCCGCGACCGCAAATCGGGCAAGGATATGTCGAGCCGGGAAATCGGCCGCCTTGCGGTCAAAAGGCAATAGCCGCCGTTGTTTTTGACCGCGTTCAAAATATGGAACAGGGTTTCTTCGTTGCTTTTAAGCTTGGCGTCGATGTCTTCGAGGATCAAAACGGGCGGATTGGAATTTTCCGGCACGGCCCAATTTGAAAAGACAGCATCCGAGATATTTTGCCATATATGCGCCAAATGGCTTTTGCCCGAACCTTGATCGCCCCAAATCACCAGCCCATAAGAGGGCCAATCCGGCCAGCGTTCGATCCAGCCCAGCGCTTCTTGGTTATGCGGCAGTGAAAGAAAATCTTCCCGCCGCATCGCGGATTGCGCGGGCAACGCAAAAGGAAGCTGCGGCATATTACTTTTGCCCCAGATAATATTGGCTTTGGCGGTATTGGCTCATGCCGAAACGGACAAGAACGCCGATCGTGGCGGCCAGCGGCACGGCCAACAGCACCCCGGCGAATCCCAAAAGGCTGCCGCCCGCCATAAGCGCGAAGATGATCCAAAGCGGGGAAAGCCCGACGCGCGATCCGACCAGATAGGGCGACAATATATTTCCTTCCAGCAATTGCCCGACGCCGAACACGGCGGCGACAAGCCCGATGGAAAGCCAATCGCTGAACTGGCCCAAGGCCACGATCAAACTTAGGATCATGCCAAGACCCGAACCCAAAAACGGCACAAAGGAAAAAAGACCCGCAAAAATTCCCAAGGTCAAACCGAAATCAAGCCCTATCAAGCTTAACCCCGCGCCGTAAAAAATCGCAAGGAACAAGCACACAAGCCCCTGCCCCCGGATAAATCCGGACAAGGTCGCGTCCACCTCGGCGGCAAGGGCGCGGATGGTGTTCGCCTGCTTTCGCGGCAATTGCCCGTCGATCCTTGCGATGATCGTATCCCAATCGCGCAGCAGATAAAAAGCCACGACCGGGGTCACGACGATCAAGGAAAGTACGGAAAACAAAACGCCGCCGCCCTGCAGGATTCCGGCGACCGCGCCGCGCGCGACATCCGCCGACGCGCCGAAATATTTTCCGATCAAGCCCGCAACGTCGATGCTTTGCATCCCCTCGCCCAGCCCCAAATAGCCGCGCACCGGCGCCCAATAGGCGGCAAGCTGTTCCATATATTTAGGCAGATTTTGCGCGATGCTTTGCAATTGATCCTGCACCACCGGAATAAGCATCGCGAATAAAACCAGAATCAGCGCAAAGAAAAATATCAAAACGAACAAGCTGACCCAACCGCGATTGAAATGTTTCCATTTTATCTTGGCGCACAGAATGTCGCATAAAGGGTCCAGCAAATAGGCGAAAACGAACCCCAGGATAAAAGGCGCGAGAATGCCTTGCAGCAGGTATATAAGGACAAGGGCAAAAACCGCGCCCAGCGTCCAAAACCAAAACGGTCTTTTTATAAA
>CAYRVJ010000102.1:0-5193 GCA_964427785.1 uncultured Alphaproteobacteria bacterium
ATGCCGGATGCGGCGATTGTGACCGAGCAGCCGGATATCACGACCTATCTGCAATGGGTCAAGCTTGTGGGTGCGCCCTATGGCTGGCATTTGCGGCCAAGATTCACCGACCCTGCGCAGGTGGCGGAACTTGTGGCAGAGCTTAAAAAAACCCGGATCAACCGATCCTGACCCTGCGTATCGCTGGCGATTTTACCGGCTTCGCCTGGTTGACCACGCGCAACACCAACCACCAAAGGCTTTTGGATTTTTACAAGCGTTTTGGGTTCAGGGAATATAAACGGGAGCGGATTGGTTAAGGCTTCAGCCCTTTTTCTTCTTCGCAGCCGCTGCGGCGGCGGCCCGTTTCGCTGGGTCGCCTTCGTTGGTCTGTATCAGCGTGCGGTATTTGTCGCGAAGGCTTTCGACCAGGCGATATTGCTCTTTCGGCAGATTGGCGAGGTCGCTAAAAGATATTTCCTTTGCAAGCTCGGCGATTTTCAATTCCAGCTCGATGCGTTTTCCCATGGAGCCTATGGATTGTTCCATTTCGCCAAGCTTCTTTTGCGCCGCATTCACTTTACGCGCCAAATCCTCACGGTCGACGCCGCCGCCGCCTGTTTGCATATGGGCGGTGAACCCGTCCACCGCGCTGCGCACCGCCATCGGCAGGCTTAATTTCAAAATCCCCGCCCGCGCCGGATTGTTCAAAGGTCCGAACGACCAGCCTTTCAGCGCGCCATAGCTGTCGGGATTGTTGGCAAGATCCAAAGCGGCGGCATCGATGCCGCGTTCCGTCACCAGGCGGGAAAATTTCTGAAAGGCGGGAATCGGCTCTGCGAAGATATCGGCAAGCCTTTGCCGGAAATTCAAGATGCTTTCTTCGGCCCGGCGCACCGCGTCCAAATGGCCGCGCAGGGTTTCGAGGCTTTTGGACTCGCCGCGATATTCTTCGAGCGTTTCAAAAAGCTGCAGCAATTCGGCGATTTTTTGGTCTGAAGTATTGTCCAAGGAAAACACGCTGTTGATTTAAGGAAGTAATTTTTTATTATAGCGTGCTTATGCCGCGCTTTCAAAAAAAAACGCCCCTATGCCCGGAATAATTGCGGTCAATGGCTATTTGACTGGCGTTTTTCCCGTTCCTGCACCACGACGCTTAACGGCACGACGGCGATATCATCCGCCTCGACGCGGACCAGCCATTCTTGCAAGGTGGCCAGGGTATGCGCGCGCGGATGGCCAATGGCGATGGCGGTCCCTTGCTTGCGCGCGGATTTTTCCAGGCTTTTGAATTGCTGCGCGATCTCTTTCGGATCGTCTATGTGATCGAGGAATATATCCCGCTCCGCCCCGGCGATGCCAAGGCTTTTGGACAGTTTGCCGCCGACCGATAGCGGCGAGGTTTTGGAATCGATAAAAATCAAATCGCGCCTTTTGATTTCTTCCAGCACCAGGCGCATTTTCTGCTCGTCGGCGGTGAATTTGCTGCCCATATGGTTGTTGACGCCGATATAGGTGTCAAAGGCATCGAGATTCGCCTTGAGATTCTGTAACACCTCCTTGTCGGTCAAATCGGTGGTCAGGGCGTGCGGCCCGGGATAGGAATCAACCTCGATCGCCTCCATCGGCAGATGCAGCATCACCTCGTGCCCTTTGGCATAGGCGGCCTTGGCCTGGCGCGCAACGTTCGGCGCATAGGGCAGGAACGACAAAGTGACCGGCTGCTTGATGTCGATAAACTGCCGGGTGATGCGGGGATTGACCCCGGCGTCGTCGATGATGACGGCAACCAGTTTTTTGTCGCGATAGGAAAAAGCCGGCGGGGATATGGCGTATTTGCGCCAGCCGGCGGCGGATTCCACAACAGGCTGCGCAGGATTTTCTTCCACGGCTTCGGCGGCAGGCGGTTCAATTTCCGGCTCCTGCGCATGCTCTTGCGGAATGTGGATTTCCGGCGCGCTTGCATGCGGCTGCGCCTCTGCCGCATCATGATGGGGAACGGGCTGCTCGGCGCCGAACCAATAGCCGACCAGCGCGCCCGATCCCACCGCCAAAAGCAACAGCGCCAGGACGGGGACAAGAATTTTAGGCAGGGATTTCTTTTTGGGTTGTGACATGAACTTCCGCGCAAGGTTGGAAAAAGAACAAACCGGAAAAACAGGGTTGACAAACGGCAAGAACTAAACTAGAACGAAACAACGGCCTCTATTTGTAGCCGATTCCAGGCCGCTTGCCTAGGCCGCATGACGTTTTGATATCAAGTTTAAACGGAATTGTTTTAAGGGGATTGCCGCTATGTTGACCATCAAACAGCACAGCTTGTTGAAATTCATCGACGAATATATCGCGCGCAAGGGCGTGTCGCCCTCTTTCGAAGAAATGAAAAGGGCGGTGCGCCTGCAATCCAAATCCGGCGTGCACCGCTTGATCCTGGCGCTCGAAGAACGCGGCTTTTTGCGCCGGCTGCCCAACCGCGCCCGCGCGCTCGAGGTATTAAAGGTGCCAACCAATATCGACGCGCCGAAACCGCGCCTGATCCAAAAACCGCGCATCGGCCTTGGCGATAGCGGATCGCGCATACCTTTGCTGGGCAAAATCGCGGCCGGGCTGCCGATCGAGGCGATCGCGCAAAGCGCGCATCATATCGACGTGCCGCCCAGCCTATTGGGGCGCGGCCAGCATTACGCCTTGACAGTGGATGGCGATTCGATGATCGAAGAAGGCATTTTCGACGGCGATCTTGCTATCATTGAACAGGCCGACCGCGCCGAAAACGGCGCCATCGTCGTGGCTCTGGTAAGGGACGAAGAAGCGACTTTAAAAAAACTCCGCCGCAAGGGCGACATGATCGAATTGATCCCCGCCAATGCGCGGTTCAAGACCCAAACCTACCCCGCCGAGGACGTCAAAATCCAAGGCACGCTAAAAGGATTGTTGCGGCGGTATTAATGTACGTTTATTTTTTGCCGATCGTAGCGGCGATCCTCTATGGCCTGAATTATGCGCTGATGGGCAGGATATTGGACAGCGGCGCTTTCAGCCTTTACATATTTTATTCTTCCCTTGTCGGATTGCTTTTTTCCCTCGCCGTCGTCGCGGTGAACAGGGACGGGCTGAATCTTTATTTGCCTTTTCAAAATTTGCAATTGGGGCTTTGGATTCTTTTGGCGGCGCTCGCCGCCTGGACCGCGTGGTTTTTCACGCTGGTCGCGATTCGCGACGTGTCCCCCACCTTTGCCGCCATCGGCGAGGTATCCTATCCGATCTTCGTTCCGCTTTTCGCCTATATCCTGTTCAAAGACAAGCAATGGGACATGGCGACGCTGATTGGCGGCGGGTTGATTTTCCTGGGATTATTTATCGTCATATCCGGTAAAATGCGCGGTTGACGCCGCTGTTGCGCTCCATGGCCTTTGGCCGCGTTCGGCTTTAGTGGATTGGATTTCGATCTCTTTCCCCTTTATCCGAATCGCATAGGCGTTGTCCTTTTCAAAATATAAATCCAGCACCCGGCTTTGTGCCGCGCAATATTGCGGCGGCTTTAGCGCGGTTATAACCAAATCGGACGATTTGCAATCCTCGGCAAAGGCCTCGCGATTGAAAACGAAACTGATTTTCGCTTTGCCCACGGCGTATCTGCATCCCAGCGTGTCGCAGAAAAAATTCCTATCTTCCCGCCCATCCCACAGCGCGGGATCGGTCCATTCCAAAATATCTTCTTGGCCGAAAAATCCGCGCCAGACATCGCCCGTGAATTTTTCCCGCCGCAGCGAGGACACGCCAAGCCGCCCGTCCGCGCCGCGCACGCCGTATAAATCGCCCGCGCCGCGAATCAAAACATCCGGCAGGGGAACCGCCGCCCACAGCCCTATGCCGGCAAAAACGCCCAATATTCCAAACCAGCGCAGCCCGCTTTTCCATAGCAACAGCCACAAGCCGCCTAGCGCCATGACGAATATGGCTTGCGGCGATCCGGCGGGGATCTTGTATACACCGCCGGAAAACGATCCAACCCAGCGGGCGATATCCATCATTACGCCGACTCCCTCGCCCAAGGCAAATAGCGGCCAATATTCCGCGCCGAACGCCATCCCGATCAAACTTATGATGACAAGGGGCATCAGCCAAAAGCTGACCACAGGCGCAACCAGCATGTTTGCGACAACCCCTTGCAAGGTCGCCTGGTGGAAATGATAGGCGACAAAAGGCGCGGTGGCGGCGGACGCGATCATCGAGGTAAGCGCCGAGCCGAAAAAATACAACAGCAATACCCGCCCCGCATTCCATTCGATCCCGGCAAAGCGCGGCTTGAACCCTTCATAGACGGCGACCAGCGCCGTGACGGCGGCGAATGACATCTGAAAACTGGGATTCAAAAGGCTTTCGGGCTGGAACAACAATACGATGCAGGCGGCCAAGGCGACAAGCCGCAGCGAGATCGCCTCGCGGTCCAAAAGCACGCCCAAAAATACCAAGGCCACCATCACAAAGGCGCGCTGCGTCGGTATTTCGAACCCGGAAATGACGAGATAGAAAAATGCCCCGGCTATCGCGCCGCAAGCGGCGATTTTTTTCGCGCGCATATGAAAAGCCGGAATCCATATCAAGATCAAGCGCAGCGCCAGGAACATGATCCCGGAAGCCAGCGTCAGATGCAGCCCCGATACCGAAAGGATATGCTGCAACCCGGTGCGGCGCATGATTTCGCGCGCCTCGTCCGAAAGGCCGCTTTGTTCCGACGTAATCAGCGCCGCCGAAATCGACGCTTCGTCTTTGTCCAGCACATCATATACTTTGACGATGATCGCGTCGCGCAGGCTGCTTAGGCGAAGGCGCAAGGAATCCGGCGGATTGTCCTGGATCACATGAATATCGCCCAGAACGAATCCGACGGCGCCTATGCCCAGAAAATACAAATGCCGCGCGAAATCGTACCCGCCCGGCATGGCGGGTTGCGGCGGCGGCCCCAATTTCAGCAAGGCTTTTACCGTTTGTCCCGGACGCAGATGGTCGATGTCGCGGTTGCTGCGGATGCGGATTTTTTGCGGCAAGCTGGCTGCGTCTTTTTCCAAATATTCCGGCCATTCGATATCGACCAGCGTCAGGCGGCCGCCGTCTTCGGCGCGCTCTATGCCGCGCACCGCCGCTTGCACCATCATGGGCCGCATTTCTTCGGCCAGAATGGCGGTTCCTATATACAGGCTGCGGCATTGA
>CAYRVJ010000103.1:0-5174 GCA_964427785.1 uncultured Alphaproteobacteria bacterium
CTATCTCTTCGTTTATCATTGCCTCCTTCTCTATATATGTATCAGAAACTGGCATGTATGCTTCTGGCTGATAATAGTCATAGTACGAAACAAAATAGTGCACTTCGTTGTTTGGGAAAAATTCTCTGTATTCCTGAGCGAGCTGGGCAGCGAGAGTTTTGTTGTGAGCGATAACCAAAGTTGGTTTCTGGACCTCCTGTATCACATTTGCAACTGTATAAGTTTTTCCAGACCCAGTTACACCCAAAAGAGTCTGATGTCTCAGACCTTTTTTAATACCATCCACAAGACCTTTTATGGCATTGGGCTGGTCACCAGCTGGTGGATATTGTCGGTTAATCTCGAACTTCATTGCCACACTATACAATAAATTTGGATATAGAAAAAGGCCCCCCAGAAAACAGGAGGGCCGACAGTCGAAGTCCGGAGCTTGGGCTTTGCTAGTGAGGAACTAGCACAGAATCCATCAATGTCTGTCGTAGCAACGGCAGACAGTTAGCTCACGACTACCGCCACGCAGGTGGAGACCCACAGGTGGGGTGGCAATCTGGACATCGACTGTCTACATTAAAATTACTTGAATATAAAAATTTAGTCAACAAAACTACTGAGTCGTACAAGCAACACCAACAACAGTAGCTGGGCCGCAGTTAACGGATGATGCGTAAAAAGGCCAAGGACCGGCTGTGTGGTTCTTACCATAAAAAGCCCCGTCTTCCCCATACACAAAACCCCCACCACCATGATCTATAGCTAAATATGTAAGAAGTAGATAACCTCTTCCATAAGCAGTTGCCTGGTAATGATACTCATCAATATTTGCCGTCATTGCACCCTCTCTGCCATTATTCATTGGCGGTAAAGGAATTTTTGGTAAATAGGTTGGAACCAATTTATTCATAAGATTTGACCATGCAGGAACTGCCGCACGTGGTGGATTTCTAGAATCAGCATACATAAAAGTTCCATTAGTATTACTTGGATATTTACCATTATCAAGATAATAGAACTCTAAAGCTCGTGCAATCTCATCTATCTGTGAAATTCTTTGATTATCATGAGCCCTATAAATCGACAACCTCAGTTGAGAAACTATTGTTGAACTGAGCATCCCAATAATAGAAATTACAACTAAAACTTCGATTAGAGTAAAACCTCTGGTTAGATTTGATTTATTTGGTTTTATTTTGTGTAAGAGGATCTTTCTTAGCCGAATCATAATTATATATTTTACACTAAAATATAAATAAATGGCACGGTTATCTACAAGAAATTAAAAATTATAATACTTCGTTAGAAAATCTTTTTTATATTCCACAAATGTTCCATTTTTTATTGACTCCCTCATTCCGTCCACAAGGTGTGCTAGGAAATATATGTTATGTATAGAAGCAAGAGTCGAACCCAGCATTTCCTTTGCGTGAAAAAGATGAGCGATATAGCTTCTTGTAAAATTTTTACATGTATAACATTCGCAACCATTGTCTAGCGGGTCCATATCTTCTCTAAATTTTTGATTTAATAGATTTATTTTTCCCTCTTTTGTATAGATACCACCGTTTCGTGCAATTCGAGTTGGCGCAACACAGTCGAACAAGTCACAACCATTTTCTACTGCCATAAATAAATCCTCTGGCTCACCTATGCCCAAAAGGTGTCGTGGTTTTTCTTTTGGCAAGATACTGTTGCACCATTCTACTGCTTTGTTCATGTCTTCTTTATCAAATGATCCACCAATACCAAAGCCGTCGAAGTCGAGAGAACCTATAAACTCTGCCGACTCCTTTCTCAAAGTTTCATCACGTCCACCCTGCACAATACCGAACAGAGCCTGTGTCTCTGCATTTGGTTTTGACTTGTGATATTCCAAACTTCTTTTTGCCCAACGATGTGTTCTCTCTAATGCTTCTTTCTGGTAATGAAGTGGTTCGTGAGGTGAAGTACATTCATCAAATGCAAAAATAATATCCGCACCGAGGTTGTGTTGAATGTATATTGATTTTTCTGGAGTAAAATAATGTGCATCACCTTTTGAGTGATCACGAAACATAACTCCGTTTGGATCAATTCGCACTGTCGTAGCTTTAGCCTCATCTTCATTGCCTTCGGCACCACTTTCGGTTTTCTCTGTAAGCAAGATTTCTTTTTCCTTATTATGGGCAATTTTACTGATTCCTTTTCCATATGCCACTCCAAGCGAAAAAACTTGGAAACCACCGGAGTCTGTCATAAGTGGCCCACTCCAATTCATAGCCTTGTGAAGACCTCCCATCTTTTTTATATTTTCATCTCCTGGTTCTAGATAGAGGTGATAAGTGTTAGTAATAATAGTCTGCACTCCAGTTTCTTTGACCTGCTCTGGAGTTAGTGACTTTACTGTGCCTTTTGTTCCAACTGCAACAAAAGCTGGAGTTTCTATGTCTCCATGCGGTGTATGTATTGTTCCAATTCTACCAAGTCCATTTTCTAACTCTTTATGTATTTCAAATTTGAGAGGTGTCATTCCAGTTAGATTAGCATTTTAAAAAAGAAAAATAAATGTATTGAAAAAGGCCCGACGTATTCAGCGCCGTGCGCTTTTCCATCGAGCCTACCTCTCCATCCAGCCTCATTTTCTTTCGTGAATGGCTTCCTTGATGGCCCAGAGAGAGCAACCTACTGCAAAGAACAGTTGGAATGAACTGCGAACGCGGTTTGACGCATTGAACAGAGCCAATCCAGCGTTGACTGCTGCGGCGGATGAATACAAGATAAACACTACTTTCTCCCTTCATAGGCAACATGACCATGATTAACCATCTTAATTATAGCATATTTAATATGTACTTGTCAAATATTTATTACGAACAAAAATAGCCCAGAATCTGAGCTATTTTTTACTCACCACCACGAACTTTCATAATTTGAGTGAAATCCGATGTGAGAAATTAAAAATATGAGGAGCCTTAGTTAGTGCTAAGGTGACGAATATTTTTAATTTGGGAACGAGGAGTTCGCCAAATTTGGAAGTTCCGTCTACTTTTCTACTTTCAGTAACTCAACTTCGAAGTACAAAGTCGATCCCCCCGGTATCGGTCCATAATCATTCGCGCCATATCCCAACTCTGGTGGAATCTGAAGTAGTCTCTTTCCACCAACTCGCATACCCACTATACCATCATCCCATCCTTTTATTACCTGACCTGAACCTAGTACAAATTGAAATGGTTCATTTCGAGAAACTGAACTATCGAATACATTTCCATCTGCAAACTTACCTGTATAGTGAACAACCACTCTACTACCCACGGTTGCAATTTCCCCCATGCCGATAACTTCATCCTTTGCCAGTAATTGTGATTCTTGTGACATTATATTATTAGATTTACCATTAAAAAATGAAATAAGTGTTTGACCAAACACAAAGAAAAATCCTACTACAAAAACAGCTATAACAACAGCTATCCATTCTTTTTGACTTAATTTTTTCATATTAACAATTATATTATTCTTAACGTTAAAAGTAAATTAGGAAATATAGCCTCTGCCATATATAATGCCGATATGGCAAAATCTAAGAAACCTATAGCAAAAACACCAGATGTTTACCCTATGCGTATCAACAAATACCTTGCTCACAAAGGTATCGCTACTCGTACAGGTGTGGATGAACTAATAAAAAGCAACAAGATCCTAATAAACGGAGTTATTGCAAAACTTGGAGACAAAGTTAAAGAAACAGACAACGTTGAGGTTCGTGGAGTTCATAATAAAAAATACACTTACCTTGCCTACAACAAAGGTATGGGTGTTGTTAGCACGAACCCGCAGGATGGAGAAAAAAGTATAATGGATAATGTAAAAATGTCCGCAAAAGTTTTCCCTATCGGTCGTTTGGACAAAGAGTCACACGGGCTGATTATCCTAACTGACGATGGCAGAGTGACAGACAGACTACTCAACCCCGACAAGAACCACGAAAAAGAGTACCTCATAAAACTAGACAGAAAATACACGCCGGGCTTTGTCAGAAACATGGAAGATGGAGTAAACCTAACAGATGGCATGACAAAACCAGCAAAGGTAGAAGAAGTAGATGAAATACGTTTCAAACTAACACTGACAGAGGGAAGAAACAGACAGATCCGAAGAATGACAGAGAAACTGGGATACACAGTGCGCGACTTACAGAGAACAAGAATACAAAATATTGAACTAGGTAAAATGCCCATAAATACATACAGAGAAATCAAAAGTGATGAAAAAGCGGAATTTCTAAAAAGTATTGGACTAGAATAGTAAAGCTTGCAGATAATTAGCCATCAAAGTAAAATAAAAGAATGACTGAAAAAAAGATAATAAACACACCACCGAAACAATCACCTGTAGAAATACTTACAAGACAAGAACTTCACGATACAGCTGTAGAACGAGTTCATTTGATAGCAAAAGAATTTACAGATGCATTTAACTTTCTAAGAAAGTACCCGAAGTCAGTAACTTTTTTTGGAGGTAGTCATTTCAAAGAAACAGATAAGGAATATCAGAAAGCGAGATCTCTTGGAGCAAAAATCGCAAGCGAGCTACAATATTCTGTTGTTACAGGTGGAGGTCCAGGAATAATGGAAGGTGCCAACAGAGGTGCATTTGAAAATGGAGGACAATCTATAGGACTTACTATAGAACTTTCTGAACACCAAGTTAAAAACCCTTACCTAACTGATAACTTGGATTTTTACTATTTCTTTAGCCGAAAAGTTTGCCTTTCTTTCTCCGCAGAAGCTTACCTTTTCTTCCCTGGAGGATTTGGAACCTTGGACGAATTTTTTGAAATAATAACACTGGTTCAAACAAAGAAAATAGAAAAAATCCCAATCATTCTTGTCGGCTGTGATTTCTGGAACCCTCTAAATGAAATTGTTAGAAAGGAACTACTATCCAGAGGAACTATAGATCCGGACGATATGGAACTTTATCACATACTTGATGATGAAGACGAAATAATCAACGTGATAAAAAACGCACCAGTAAGAAACGGTATAAAGTTCAACCACAATAGTAGTAATATGGACAAAAGTTTCTAAAAATAAAACCCCGTTTGGGGTTTTATTTTTGTATCTCTTTTTTTATTTCCTTGAATTCGTTTTCTATTTCAGACAGTCTCTCTCTAGATGACTTTATTAATTCTGCACCTT
>CAYRVJ010000104.1:0-5174 GCA_964427785.1 uncultured Alphaproteobacteria bacterium
AAGGTGCAGAATTAATAAAGTCATCTAGAGAGAGACTGTCTGAAATAGAAAACGAGTTCAAGGAAATAAAAAAGGAGATACAAAAATAAAACCCCATTTGGGGTTTTATTTTTAGAAACTTTTGTCCATATTGGCGCTGTTATGGTTGAACTTTATTCCATTTCTCACTGGTGCGTTTTTTATCACGTTGACTATTTCATCTTCATCATCAAGTATGTGGTAGAGTTCCATATCGTCTGGATCTATAGTCCCTCTGGATAGTAGTTCCTTTCTAACAATTTCATTTAGAGGGTTCCAGAAATCGCAACCAACAAGTATTATGGGAATTTTTTCAATTTTCTTTGTCTGAACTAAAGTTACTATCTCAAAAAATTCATCCAAAGTGCCAAAACCTCCAGGGAAGAAAAGATATGCCTCTGCGGAGAAAGAAAGGCAAACTTTTCGGCTAAAGAAATAGTAGAAATCAAGGTTATCAGTTAGGTAAGGGTTTTTGACTTGGTGTTCAGAAAGTTCGATAGTAAGTCCTATAGATTGTCCTCCATTTTCAAATGCGCCTCTGTTGGCACCTTCCATTATTCCAGGACCTCCACCAGTAACAACAGAATACTGTAGCTGGCTTGCGATTTTAGCTCCAAGAGATCTCGCTTTCTGATATTCCTTATCTGTTTCTTTGAAATGACTACCTCCAAAAAAAGTTACTGACTTCGGGTACTTTCTTAGAAAGTTAAATGCATCTGTAAATTCTTTTGCTATCAAATGAACTCGTTCTACAGCTGTATCGTGAAGTTCTTGTCTTGTAAGTATTTCTACAGGTGATTGTTTCGGTGGTGTGTTTATTATCTTTTTTTCAGTCATTCTTTTATTTTACTTTGATGGCTAATTATCTGCAAGCTTTACTATTCTAGTCCAATACTTTTTAGAAATTCCGCTTTTTCATCACTTTTGATTTCTCTGTATGTATTTATGGGCATTTTACCTAGTTCAATATTTTGTATTCTTGTTCTCTGTAAGTCGCGCACTGTGTATCCCAGTTTCTCTGTCATTCTTCGGATCTGTCTGTTTCTTCCCTCTGTCAGTGTTAGTTTGAAACGTATTTCATCTACTTCTTCTACCTTTGCTGGTTTTGTCATGCCATCTGTTAGGTTTACTCCATCTTCCATGTTTCTGACAAAGCCCGGCGTGTATTTTCTGTCTAGTTTTATGAGGTACTCTTTTTCGTGGTTCTTGTCGGGGTTGAGTAGTCTGTCTGTCACTCTGCCATCGTCAGTTAGGATAATCAGCCCGTGTGACTCTTTGTCCAAACGACCGATAGGGAAAACTTTTGCGGACATTTTTACATTATCCATTATACTTTTTTCTCCATCCTGCGGGTTTGTACTAACAACACCCATACCTTTGTTATATGCAAGATAAGTGTATTTTTTATTGTGAACTCCACGAACCTCAACGTTGTCTGTTTCTTTTACTTTGTCTCCAAGTTTTGCAATAACTCCGTTTATTAGGATTTTGTTACTTTTTATCAGTTCATCTACACCTGTACGAGTTGCTATGCCTTTGTGTGCAAGGTATTTGTTGATACGCATGGGGTATGTGTCTGGTGCTTTTGCGATAGGTTTCTTAGATTTTGCCATATCGGCATTATATACGGCAGAGGCTATATTTCCTAATTTACTTTTAACGTTAAGAATAATATAATTGTTAATATGAAAAAATTAAGTCAAAAAGAATGGATAGCTGTTGTTATAGCTGTTTTTGTAGTAGGATTTTTCTTTGTGTTTGGTCAAACACTTATTTCATTTTTTAATGGTAAATCTAATAATATAATGTCACAAGAATCACAATTACTGGCAAAGGATGAAGTTATCGGCATGGGGGAAATTGCAACCGTGGGTAGTAGAGTGGTTGTTCACTATACAGGTAAGTTTGCAGATGGAAATGTATTCGATAGTTCAGTTTCTCGAAATGAACCATTTCAATTTGTACTAGGTTCAGGTCAGGTAATAAAAGGATGGGATGATGGTATAGTGGGTATGCGAGTTGGTGGAAAGAGACTACTTCAGATTCCACCAGAGTTGGGATATGGCGCGAATGATTATGGACCGATACCGGGGGGATCGACTTTGTACTTCGAAGTTGAGTTACTGAAAGTAGAAAAGTAGACGGAACTTCCAAATTTGGCGAACTCCTCGTTCCCAAATTAAAAATATTCGTCACCTTAGCACTAACTAAGGCTCCTCATATTTTTAATTTCTCACATCGGATTTCACTCAAATTATGAAAGTTCGTGGTGGTGAGTAAAAAATAGCTCAGATTCTGGGCTATTTTTGTTCGTAATAAATATTTGACAAGTACATATTAAATATGCTATAATTAAGATGGTTAATCATGGTCATGTTGCCTATGAAGGGAGAAAGTAGTGTTTATCTTGTATTCATCCGCCGCAGCAGTCAACGCTGGATTGGCTCTGTTCAATGCGTCAAACCGCGTTCGCAGTTCATTCCAACTGTTCTTTGCAGTAGGTTGCTCTCTCTGGGCCATCAAGGAAGCCATTCACGAAAGAAAATGAGGCTGGATGGAGAGGTAGGCTCGATGGAAAAGCGCACGGCGCTGAATACGTCGGGCCTTTTTCAATACATTTATTTTTCTTTTTTAAAATGCTAATCTAACTGGAATGACACCTCTCAAATTTGAAATACATAAAGAGTTAGAAAATGGACTTGGTAGAATTGGAACAATACATACACCGCATGGAGACATAGAAACTCCAGCTTTTGTTGCAGTTGGAACAAAAGGCACAGTAAAGTCACTAACTCCAGAGCAGGTCAAAGAAACTGGAGTGCAGACTATTATTACTAACACTTATCACCTCTATCTAGAACCAGGAGATGAAAATATAAAAAAGATGGGAGGTCTTCACAAGGCTATGAATTGGAGTGGGCCACTTATGACAGACTCCGGTGGTTTCCAAGTTTTTTCGCTTGGAGTGGCATATGGAAAAGGAATCAGTAAAATTGCCCATAATAAGGAAAAAGAAATCTTGCTTACAGAGAAAACCGAAAGTGGTGCCGAAGGCAATGAAGATGAGGCTAAAGCTACGACAGTGCGAATTGATCCAAACGGAGTTATGTTTCGTGATCACTCAAAAGGTGATGCACATTATTTTACTCCAGAAAAATCAATATACATTCAACACAACCTCGGTGCGGATATTATTTTTGCATTTGATGAATGTACTTCACCTCACGAACCACTTCATTACCAGAAAGAAGCATTAGAGAGAACACATCGTTGGGCAAAAAGAAGTTTGGAATATCACAAGTCAAAACCAAATGCAGAGACACAGGCTCTGTTCGGTATTGTGCAGGGTGGACGTGATGAAACTTTGAGAAAGGAGTCGGCAGAGTTTATAGGTTCTCTCGACTTCGACGGCTTTGGTATTGGTGGATCATTTGATAAAGAAGACATGAACAAAGCAGTAGAATGGTGCAACAGTATCTTGCCAAAAGAAAAACCACGACACCTTTTGGGCATAGGTGAGCCAGAGGATTTATTTATGGCAGTAGAAAATGGTTGTGACTTGTTCGACTGTGTTGCGCCAACTCGAATTGCACGAAACGGTGGTATCTATACAAAAGAGGGAAAAATAAATCTATTAAATCAAAAATTTAGAGAAGATATGGACCCGCTAGACAATGGTTGCGAATGTTATACATGTAAAAATTTTACAAGAAGCTATATCGCTCATCTTTTTCACGCAAAGGAAATGCTGGGTTCGACTCTTGCTTCTATACATAACATATATTTCCTAGCACACCTTGTGGACGGAATGAGGGAGTCAATAAAAAATGGAACATTTGTGGAATATAAAAAAGATTTTCTAACGAAGTATTATAATTTTTAATTTCTTGTAGATAACCGTGCCATTTATTTATATTTTAGTGTAAAATATATAATTATGATTCGGCTAAGAAAGATCCTCTTACACAAAATAAAACCAAATAAATCAAATCTAACCAGAGGTTTTACTCTAATCGAAGTTTTAGTTGTAATTTCTATTATTGGGATGCTCAGTTCAACAATAGTTTCTCAACTGAGGTTGTCGATTTATAGGGCTCATGATAATCAAAGAATTTCACAGATAGATGAGATTGCACGAGCTTTAGAGTTCTATTATCTTGATAATGGTAAATATCCAAGTAATACTAATGGAACTTTTATGTATGCTGATTCTAGAAATCCACCACGTGCGGCAGTTCCTGCATGGTCAAATCTTATGAATAAATTGGTTCCAACCTATTTACCAAAAATTCCTTTACCGCCAATGAATAATGGCAGAGAGGGTGCAATGACGGCAAATATTGATGAGTATCATTACCAGGCAACTGCTTATGGAAGAGGTTATCTACTTCTTACATATTTAGCTATAGATCATGGTGGTGGGGGTTTTGTGTATGGGGAAGACGGGGCTTTTTATGGTAAGAACCACACAGCCGGTCCTTGGCCTTTTTACGCATCATCCGTTAACTGCGGCCCAGCTACTGTTGTTGGTGTTGCTTGTACGACTCAGTAGTTTTGTTGACTAAATTTTTATATTCAAGTAATTTTAATGTAGACAGTCGATGTCCAGATTGCCACCCCACCTGTGGGTCTCCACCTGCGTGGCGGTAGTCGTGAGCTAACTGTCTGCCGTTGCTACGACAGACATTGATGGATTCTGTGCTAGTTCCTCACTAGCAAAGCCCAAGCTCCGGACTTCGACTGTCGGCCCTCCTGTTTTCTGGGGGGCCTTTTTCTATATCCAAATTTATTGTATAGTGTGGCAATGAAGTTCGAGATTAACCGACAATATCCACCAGCTGGTGACCAACCTAATGCTATAAAAGGTCTTGTGGATGGTATCAAAAAAGGTCTGAGACATCAGACTCTTTTGGGTGTGACAGGATCTGGAAAAACTTATACAGTTGCAAATGTGATACAGGAAGTCCAGAAACCAACTCTGGTTATTGCACACAACAAAACTCTTGCTGCTCAGTTGGCTCAAGAATACCGAGAATTTTTCCCAAACAACGAGGTTCACTATTTTGTTTCCTACTATGACTACTATCAGCCAGAAGCATATATGCCAGTTTCTGATACATATATAGAGAAGGAGGCAATGATAAACGAAGAGATAG
>CAYRVJ010000105.1:0-5174 GCA_964427785.1 uncultured Alphaproteobacteria bacterium
CGCCCAAATTGCCGAACACCATGGCTTGCACCGTGACCGCCGTGCCCCATTCTTCGGGAATTCCGTGGATTTTGCGATAAGTCTTGGCCCTGTTATTGTGCCAGGAATCGAACACAGCCTTCACCGCCCCCCATAATTGATCTTGCGCGCTTTGCGGGAATTCGCGGCCGGATTTCTGTTTGACCAACCTCTTGTAATCCAGAATCACCGCCCTAAGGTGCGCCGCCGTCAAATCGGTATCGCGCGCGGCGTTAGCGGACAGTTTGTGATGATCCAATATCTGCTCGAATTCATGATGGTCGATGCCTAAAACCACGCTGGAATACATCTGAATGAAACGGCGATAACAATCATAGGCGAATCGTTCATTATGGCTTGCCTTGATAAGGCCGAAAATAGTCTGGTCGTTTAGGCCTAAATTCAAAACCGTGTCCATCATGCCGGGCATGGACACGCGCGCGCCGGAACGCACCGAAACTAAAAGCGGATTGCCCGCATCGCCGAATTTTTTCCCCGTTGCTTTTTCCACGCCCGCAAGCGCCTGCGCCACTTGCGCCGTCAAATTTTGTGGCAGCTTTTTCTGGTTTTCATAATAGGAAATGCAGGCTTCGGTGCTGATCACAAGGCCGGGCGGAACCGGCAGATTCAGTTTGCACATTTCCATCAAATGCGCGCCCTTGCCGCCCAAAAGATGCACACGGGATTCGCCGTCGCCTCCCGGCAGGCGTGACAGCCCCCCTGAAAAACCGAAAACCCATTGTTTTTTGGATGAGTTTTGCTTGCGATTGGGGTTTTGGCGCATGGGAAACCTCCTCTTGACGGTGGCTACAGAATAGGCGGTTAGGATGCGATATTAACCTTTTTTGCGGTGCGATGAAGCAATAAAAATCCGGTTGAATCTTATCCCCATATTATATATTTTCTTTTTAAATTATAATTTTTCTTAAAAAGAACATATTATTTTAGCTCGAAATACACTCAACACTGGCATTGGACAGGGTCGCAATATGAAAACGGGGCATTACTACTATAAAGGCGATAAGGACGATAAATATCTAAAACGCGCTTTAGATTTATTGTGCTGGGACTTATATCTACTGTCATTGGAACCTATGTGTTGCACTTTCCAACTGATTTCCCAGTATTGCGTAACTTTGTAGCCGCTGGATTCACATCTGGGTTTGGCGGCTTTGTTTTTTGCGCGGCCAAAGCCCGTGTTCCGGAAGAAACAACAAGCAATAGGTTTTTTCGCCTCAAGCATCGCGCAATCGAAACAACATTAGAAAAAAAACTTCTTGCCATCGACTGGTCGCGCGTAGACCCACAAAGCCTTAAAAATTGCGGCATCCCGCCGGAGCTTATCGAACGCGCTGTAGTCCGCGAACTGTAACTACGCCTCGATCTTGGTGAAATCGGCGATTAAGTCCATATTGGCCCGCAAATGATTCAGTAACCTCAAGCGGTTGGCGCGCAAATCGGCATCGTCGGTATTGACCATGATGTTTTCAAAAAACGCGTCTAAGGGCTGGCGCAATGCGGATAATTGCCGCATGGCGCCCGGGAAATCGCCCTTTTCCATTGCGGCCGAAACAGCCTCTTGCATTTTGGCCAACGCGGCGTGAAGCTGTATTTCGGCTTCTTGCTGTAATAGTCGTGTATCGACGTTCTTGCCGAAATCCTTTTTGTCTTTTCCCGCCTCGATACGGACGATATTAGAAGCCCTGTTATAGGCGGCCAACAAATCCGCGCCTTCTTTTTGCGATAAAAATTCCTGCAATGTTCGCGCGCGCGCAGAAAGCCGCATCATATCGTCCTCTTGCGCGACGGCAAGCGCGGCGGTCACGGCGTCATGACGCAAACCCTGGTCGCGCAGATAAACCCGCAAGCGGTCTTTGAAAAAATCCATAAGATCCTTGACGGTCTTGCCTTCGTCTTGTTCCATTTCCGAAAGCTGCGCGGCATAAGCCTGATAAGCGGCGCGCAATATATCGCCCAGCGCAAGATTGATATTGTTTTCCAAAACAATGCGGATAACGCCAAGACAGGCGCGGCGCAAGGCATAGGGGTCTTTGGATCCGGTCGGTTTTTCATCGGCCGCGAAAAACCCAGTCAATGTGTCGATTTTTTCCGCAAGCGCCAAAACGATGGATAATTTTTCCTTGGGCACGGAATCGCCCTGGCCTGCAGGCTTGTAATGATCCTCGATGGCGTGGGCGACGTCCTTGTCCTCGCCCTGGGCAAGCGCATATTGCCCGCCCATATAGCCTTGCAGTTCCGGGAATTCGCCGACCATGCCGCTGACCAAATCCGCCTTGCACAGGCTTGCGGCGTCAAAGGCCTTGCGGGGATCGGCGCCGGTCTTCGCGGCGATGGCTTGGGCCAAAAGACACAGCCTTTCCACGCGCGCGCCAAGGCTGCCCAATTTGGCGTGAAACACGATGTCTTTTAATTTCGGCAGCCGCTGTTCGAGTGGGATTTTTTTATCCTGCTCCCAAAAGAATTTGGCGTCCGAAAGCCGGGCGCGCAAAACTCTTTCATTGCCCGCTACAATCGTTTTGCCGCCGTCACTCGCCGCGATATTGGCGACAACCGCGAATTTGTTGCTGAGGCTGCCATCTTTATTCAGCAGCGAAAAATATTTCTGATGCTGCCGCATCGAGGTGATCAGAATGCGATCCGGCACGCTTAAAAATTCCGCATCTATCGTGCCGGTCAAAACCACCGGCCATTCGACCAGGCCTGCGACTTCTTCGAGTAAGCCTTCGTCAGGGCGCAAAGTCAGGCCCAAAGACTTTGCTTTTTCCTCAAGCTCTGCCAAAATTATTTTTTTGCGCTCTTCCCGGTCCAAAATGACATTCGCGGTGTGCAGCTGCTTTTTGTAATCGGCAAAATCCTTGACCGTAATCGCCTTGGCGCTGCCCATAAAGCGGTGGCCTGCAGTCGCATCAGCAAATTTCAACGTCGTTTGGTCGTCATGGTTATTCATACCGCCAATCTGAACTGTGCCACTAAACGGCTTGCCGTCAAAAACCGCTGTGATTCCCCGAAGCGGCCTTACCCAGGAAAAGCTGCCTTTCCAGCGCATGGATTTTTCCCATCGGAATTGTTGCAACATCGTCGTTATGGCATGCGACAACTTGATTTGCATACTTTCCGCCGGCTTTTTTATTACCGCGAAATAAAAGTCGCCTTTATCGGTCTTGCGGATTTCGGCCTGATCAATATTCGCAAGGCCCGCCGATTTTAAAAATCCTTGAATAGCGGCGTCAGGAGAGCCTATTTTCGGCCCTTTGCGTTCTTCTTCCCGCGCGGCGGTGGCAAGCGGCAAGTCCGGCACAAGCAGCACCAGCCGCCGGGGCGTAACATAAACACATGTTTTGGATTTGTCATAATCGACATCCGTCAGTGCGCCTTCAAAAGACTGGCGCAATTCTTCCGCCGCCTTGGCTTGCATCCTTGCGGGGATTTCTTCGGAAAACAACTCTAATAAAAATTCCGCCATCCTACCCCGCCTTGCGCTTTTTATTTTCCGCGCCATCGGCGAAAGCGGCTTTTTGCGATTCATCCCATGCTTTGCAGCATTGCTTGGCCAGTTCGCGCACGCGCCCGATATAGGCGGCGCGCTCCGCGACCGAAATCACGCCGCGCGCATCTAGTAAATTAAAACGGTGCGACGCCTTGATGCATTGGTCATAGGCGGGCAGGACAAGCCCAGCCTTTAGCAGGCTTTCGCATTCTTTTTCCGCGTCGATGAAATGCTGGAACAGCATCTTGGTATCCGCGTGCAGAAAATTATGCGCGGAATATTCTTTTTCTGCCTGTAAAAACACATCGCCATAGCTTAACGGAACGGACGAAGACGGGGGATTGAAAGGCAGGTCATACACATTTTCCTTGCCCAGCACATACATCGCTAAACGCTCCAACCCATAGGTCAGTTCCGCCGAAACGGGCTTGCATTCGATCCCGCCGACTTGCTGGAAATAGGTGAATTGAGTGACTTCCATCCCGTCGCACCATACTTCCCAGCCAAGGCCGGATGCGCCCAGCGTCGGGCTTTCCCAATCGTCTTCGACGAATCGAATGTCGTGTTTTTTCAAATCGAATCCCAGCGCCGCAAGCGAGCCCAAATATAAATCCTGAATATTATCCGGGCTTGGCTTCATGATGACTTGATATTGGTAATAATGCTGCAACCGGTTGGGGTTTTCGCCGTAACGCCCATCGGCCGGCCTGCGTGACGGCTGCACATAAGCGGCATACCAAGGCTGCGGCCCCAGCGCGCGCAAGGCGGTCGCCGGGTGGAACGTGCCCGCCCCCATTTCCATGTCATAGGGCTGCAAAATCACGCAGCCTTGCGCCGCCCAATAATTTTGCAGGGTCAAAATAATATCTTGAAAACATTCGGGGCGTTTACTGGTCATGGAATTTTTCTATTCGCGCGGGGGAATTTTATGCCCGCAAGGCGTCTTATTGCTAACATAAGAATTGCATTCCGGGCAATAAATTAACCGTTCCGCGCCGCCGATATCCTTTTCCGTCTTATTACTTACGGCGATTTTTGGGGCAAAAATCCGCCAAAGCAAGTAAATCGCGGCCGCTATGATCACTATGCGCCAAAGCATCTTATATATCCCCTTGCAGTATTAAATCTTTTGCCGCCGTCAGAATTTCCTTGGCCTTTTCGGCATATTGCCCGTCCGCTTCATGCAATACTAGGCCTGGCGACAGATAATCCGGCGAAAAAACGTCCTTTCTGGCCTGGATAATGATTCTTTTGGCAGCAGCTTGGGATTTCGGCCAAAGCGGAAAAATCGTAACGCCGCCGAATCCCTGGCGCAACAGGGCCAAAATCTCTCCTAACCTGTCGGCCCGGTGGATCATGGTCAAATAGCCGCCCTTTTTTAGCGCATGATGGCAAAAATCGATCCATTGCCTTAAATCGGCGCTGCTTTCAACCGTAGCACCCGATTTCAAGGAGTCAGGCGAGGCGTCGGCGGTACCTTTCGCCAAATAAGGCGGATTGGTCAATATCTGATCAAAACTTTCAACCGTGACGCAATTTTTATCGGCGATATCCGCCGTTAAAAATTCGCTTTGCCCGGCAAAACCGTTCAGAGCTGCGTTTTCCAGTGCCAAAGAGACAAATAAAGATTCTTTATCGACCCCAGTCA
>CAYRVJ010000106.1:0-3867 GCA_964427785.1 uncultured Alphaproteobacteria bacterium
GGGTGGTCGAAGTCCGCCGCCAGTTCAAGGAAATCCCCGGCATCATGGAAGGCAAGGCAAAACCGGATTACGGCCGCGCGGTCGATATGTTGACCGCCGCCGCGATCAAGGAAATGATCTTGCCAAGCCTGCTTCCGGTTTTGGCCCCCATTGTTTTGTTCTACGCGGTGCAGTCTTTTGCCGGGTTTGAACAGGCCTTGTCTGCCGTCGGCGCGATGCTGATGGGTACGATCGTGACGGGGCTGTTCGTTGCTATCTCGATGACCTCGGGCGGTGGCGCATGGGACAATGCCAAGAAGTATATCGAAGACGGCCATTTCGGCGGCAAAGGTTCCGAAGCCCATAAGGCGGCGGTTACCGGCGACACCGTCGGCGATCCGTACAAGGACACCGCCGGCCCCGCGATCAACCCGATGATCAAGATCATCAATATCGTGGCGCTTTTGATGCTGGCTGCCTTAGCGGCATAGGCTAAGCGTTTATAAGAAAAGGAAAAGGCGGCCCTAAACCGGCCGCCTTTTTTGTTGCGGATATTTAGATTTTTATTTTGTTCCCTCTTTCCCGCCGAACCGCCCGACATTGCCCAGCAATTGCTGCAAGATCGTCAGCTGGCTTTCGGCGGCGGGGGTGGTTTCCTCGACTGACTCGACTTCGCGCGCATCGGCCAGGGTTTTTTGTTCCACCGATTCCACCACGCCTTGATTGTTAAAACGGATAATCACCGCCTTTTGATCGGTCACTTCCATTTCATAAAAAGCCAGCGATTCCGTCTGTTGCGAAACATAATACCATGCCGGATTGCCAAAGGCGGATTTCGCCGATGGACTGCCGAGCATGGCTCCAACCTCGGACATGCTGGTGACGCCGGGCTGAATCTGGCGCAGTTTTTCGGCGTCTACGGCGATGCCGCGCGCATCGACCATAGTATCACAAGCCGCCAAAGCCCCGCAGAAAAGCAGTAGCCACATGGCGGAAACGGGCTTATAATCTTTGCGAATAATTTTTTTAATTTTCATAATTGAATTTTAGCCATGTTGTCCCATTTACTCAATAGACAAAACCCAAAAATCGCCGAATCGGCCCACGGGCTTTATGTGCTTGCGGTCGACCGCGCCAGGGCCCGTGAATTTTACGAGGGTTGCAGCGTTCCCGACAGCGTCGATGGGCGGTTCGATCTGATCGTTTTGCATCTTTTTTTGATTATGGATTCTCTTGGCCGTTTTCCGGGCAGGGATTCGGGCAGGTTGCGGCAGAAAATATTCGACGTTTTTTTCGCCGACATGGACCAATCCTTGCGCGAAATGGGCGTGGGCGATTTGGGCGTGCCGCGCCGGATCAAGGCGATGATGCAGGCGTTCAATGGCCGCTGCCATGCCTATCGCGCCGGGCTGGATGGCGGCAAGGACTCGCTGCGCGGGGCGATTATACACAATATTTACCGCGATGTTCCGCCGCAAGGGCAGGGGGCGGATAAGCTTGCGGATTACGTGATATCCTCTGTTCCGCATCTGTCGCAATATCAATGGCAAGATTTTTTGGATAACCGAGTTAGGTTCCTTCATGCAGATTCATGATATCAACGGCGATTTGCCGCGCAATTTTTCCGTCGCCGATCTGCCCAAAGGCGGGGCGGATTTCACGGTCCATGCAACCCGTGACGAATGCTTGAAAATCGCCAAACGCGCGAATTTACCCGGGGTCGAAAAATTTTCTGCCGAATTTCATCTATCCTATCTGCCGCATTCGGAAATCCTGTCGATCCGTGGCATGATACGGGCGGAATACACGCAAATATGCGTTTTGTCCTTGGATAATTTTACGCAGGAACAGGAAATCGAATTCGAAGTCCAGGCGCTTGACCAAGCCAAAATGGCGCATTCCCTGCAAGCGCATGAGGCGATTGACACCGCCGAAGAAGCGTACGAGCCTATTATCGCCGAGCATATGGATTTGGGCGAATTGGCGGTACAGCAGTTTTTGGTGCATATCGACCCCTATCCCAAAAAACCGGGAGCCAAATTGGCGGAAATGGCGGAATTGGGCGGTTCCGGGCGGGCGGAAAATCCTTTTTTGGCCCTTAAAGAGCTGAAAAATAAGTAGAATTCCCTGATTTTGGCTATTATTTGCTATCTTTGACTTGCAAAGGCTTTTGAATTTGGCTATTAATTGCCGCTTGTTCGCTAATTAAAGCTAAATTGCCGTAAGGCAATATTTTTTTCGAGGGATTGACCATGGCTGTACCAAAAAGAAAAACATCCAAATCGCGCCGCAATATGCGTCGTTCGCATCATGCATTGGCGCAGGTCGGTCTTGCGGAATGCCCGAATTGCGGCGAAGCAAAACGTTCCCACCATGTCTGCGGCGCTTGCGGTTTTTACGACGCACGTCAAGTGTATTCCCAAAAAGCCGCCGCTTAGTCCTGTTTCGTACCATTTAGCAAGGAGCATTGCTTGTCCCGCCAAATTATCCTTGCGCTCGACGCGATGGGGGGAGATAACGCGCCTTCTATAGTCATCAAGGGCGCGAATATCGCGCGCGAACGCCACGAAAATATTCATTTCCTGCTGTTCGGCGATCAAGAAAAAATCAAAGAACATCTGCAGCAATTGCCCAAACTGGCCGAACGCTGCACCATCCATCACACCGACGAGGCTATTCCGGCGGAAATGAAGCCGTCTATGGCGTTGCGCAATTTGAAAAAGTCCAGCATGCGCCTTGCCATCGACGCCGTAAAAAACGGCCATGCCCAAGGCGCCGTGTCCGCCGGGAATACCGGCGCGCTGATGGCCCTTGCCAAGCTGATTTTGGGCACGATGGACGGCGTTTCGCGTCCCGCGATCGCGTCGTTTTTCCCGACCGAAAAAGGCGAAAGCGTGATGCTGGATTTGGGCGCGAATGTCGATTGCGACGCCGAAAATCTGGTGCAGTTCGCGATCATGGGCGAGGTTTTCGCCCGCACCGCTTTGGGTATCCTCAAGCCATCGGTCGGGCTTTTGAATGTCGGCTCGGAAGAACAGAAGGGCCGCGATTACATCCGCGAAGCGGCGCAGCAGATCCGCCAAATGGCCCTGCCGATAGACTTTAAGGGATTCGTCGAAGGCAACGACATCACCGGCGGCACGGTGGATGTGATCGTCACCGACGGTTTTACCGGCAACGTCGCCTTGAAAACCGCCGAAGGCACATCGAAACTGTATACCAATTACCTGCGCCGCGTTATGAAAACTTCGCTGGCGTCGCGGATCGGCTATTTGCTTTCCAAGCGCGCCTTTACCCGGCTCAAGGAAAAATTGGATCCCCGCCAATATAACGGCGCGGTGTTTTTGGGCTTGAACGGAATCGCGGTAAAAAGCCATGGCGGCACGGACGCTTTGGGATTCGCCAACGCCGTCGACCTTGCTGTGGATATGGCCAAGCACGGCTTTTGCGAGGTCGTCAACCGCGAGTTTTCCCGTGTTAACGCCATGCATATCGACCCTGCGCCCGTTCTTGAAACCGTCTAATGACACTCGCCGCAAAAATAACCTCGACCGGCGCGTATCTGCCGATACAAAAAGTCAGCAATCACGACTTGTCCAAGACTTTGGACACCTCGCATGAATGGATATTCGAACGCACCGGAATCTCCAGCCGCCATATCGCAGCAAAGGGCGAGTTGACCTCGGACCTTGCCGTTGCTGCGGCAAAACAGGCGTTGGATCGCGCGGGGCTTTCGCCGCAAGGTATTGATCTGATCGTGGTGGCGACCACGACGCCGGACCGCACTTTTCCTTCGACGGCGGTCGCCGTGCAGCACAAGCTGGGATGCAGGACAATCGGCGCGTTCGACGTTCAGGCGGTTTGCTCCGGCTTTTTGTATGCGCTTGC
>CAYRVJ010000106.1:3967-5054 GCA_964427785.1 uncultured Alphaproteobacteria bacterium
CAATCGGCGCGTTCGACGTTCAGGCGGTTTGCTCCGGCTTTTTGTATGCGCTTGCGATTGCCAATAATTTTATCAAGGCCGGCGGCGTCAAACACGCGCTGGTGATCGGCGCGGAAACTTTTTCAAGAATTGTAGATTGGCAAGATCGTGGCACTGCCATTTTATTCGGTGACGGTGCTGGTGCGGTCATTCTTTCCGCCGCCGAAGTCAAAGATCTCAAAACAGACCCTGGCGTTATAGATTGTGAAATCCTAGCCGACGGCAAATACCAAGATTTATTATATGTCGATGGCGGGCCGTCGCTGGACGGCCAAGTCGGCAAGGTAAAAATGCAGGGCCGCGAGGTGTTCAAGCACGCGGTGCAGCTTTTGGCGGATGTCAGCATCCGTATGCTGCAGAAAAACCGCATCGACCCAAGCCAAATCGACTGGGTTGTGCCGCATCAAGCCAATCGCCGTATTATCGAGGCCAGCGCCGAAAAGGCTGGCATCGACCCCGCGCGTTGCATTATCACCATGGAAAACACCGGTAACACCTCGGCGGCTTCGATTCCCTTGGCCTTGCACAAAGCTTTTGTTGTGGACAAAAAGATCAAGGCGGGAGATCTGTTGCTTTTACAGGCTTTGGGCGGCGGATTTACGTGGGGCGCGGCTTTAATCCGGCTCTGAGGCTCATTTACTAAATCATTGACAAGAATCAAGTTTTTCTGTTTAATCGGGGCAGAGGTGAAGCATGTCTGAAAAAACCCTAACCCGTGCGGATCTCAGCGAATCCATCCACCGGGAGTCCGGGATATCCCGCAACGAATCTTCCAGCATCGTGGATCTGGTGTTGGATACTATTTCCAACGCTTTGGTCGCCGGAAAGAACGTAAAAATTTCATCCTTTGGCAGCTTCATTTTGCGCCACAAGGGCAGCCGCGTTGGCCGCAATCCTAAAACCGGCGAAGAAGTGCCGATTACACCGCGCACCGTGATGGTGTTCCGCCCCTCGCAAGCTATGAAACAGCGTGTTGGCGGCACCGCCCAAAAATCAGAAGACGATCAGGCATAGGACGCCAGATGGCTCTTGCGCAAACCAAGGCAGA
>CAYRVJ010000107.1:0-4997 GCA_964427785.1 uncultured Alphaproteobacteria bacterium
GAAACTCCTCGCCATTGCTGCGCGGATCGTAATTGAAATTTTTATAGGCGAGCGAGATTTTCTCCGCCCGGCTGGCGATAGTGCGGGAAATAGGATTGCGCCGATGCGCGCCGAAAATATAGTTGCGTAAGGTTTTGGACATAATAAAGCCAGCAGCAATTAAACCATGCTTTATTCTATCCTATTCTCCGCAAGCTGTCGACTGGGGGATTTATCCGAAAGCCCGGCTTCTTTGCTGTTCATTCAGGATACCCAAAGTAATGGGACCCATTGTGCCCCCCGATTCGCCGCCTCCTTGATTTTCACTGCCGCCTTGATTCTCATTGCCCCCCTGGTTTTCATTGCCGCCCTGACTTTCGTTGCCTTTATCGGGTGCTTCTTGGGGAGGCTCGGCGTGTGATTCTTCATTTGAAGAAGACTCCGGCGCCGCGGCGGAATCGTTGTCGCGGGACATATAACCATCCATTCCATGCCCGCCCCTATCTACATCGAGGCCGTTTTCGACGCCACCATTTCTTTGGCGATCTTGCTCCGCCCGACGCTCTCGCTCTCTTGCTTCGGTAATTTCCTTGCTGCGTTGTGCGATACATTGATCCAGCGCTTCATGAAAAGACTTGAACCCGGTGTAATTTTGATTGGGATTAGAAAATAAATCTTCAAGGCTATTGGGTATTTGTGGTATGCCGTTGGCGGGATTGAACACATTCGGATTTAGCCATCCAACGGTATTTTCTCCAACCGCGTTTTTTACGCCTTCTACAAGACATCCTAAAGCCTGTTTTAGGGAAAGTTCTCTGAATACTGCCTTATATTGATCTCGGCTGTAATCTGCAATCCGATCAGCAATTTCTTCACAAACTTTCTCTACAATAAGACCGCAAACAACCGACCCTAAGGGATGCTTGACCTTTCCACATATTGAAGCGCAACTGGGCAGTTCTATGGGCATAATGTTGGCAGTTCGGGGGCTATAGGAAGCTTTTTCGAGCCGCTCTTTCATAACTTCTTGATAAGCGATCAATATATCTCTTTGTTGTGGCGGCAAATTGCTTGCATCTAAATTGGCAATCGCGGATAAAGCTTGGGCTTTCTGCACATGAAAGCGGGCTTCTTCCAGCGTACAGGAATATCCTATGTCATCGAACCGCTGGACGCAGGTCTGAATAGCCCGCGTTTCCGCACGCCGCCATTCCGCACGCAGCAGCAGCCCATTGGCGTAAGCGGTCCTTGATTTTAAATCAGCCAGCGCCGTTTCCGATTGATCATTATTTTGCGCTATTTGCTGCAATATACTTTCCGCTTCCGCTTGGCATTGCGCGGCTTCGGTCAAAGATTGGCGGATAAAGGCTTCAATCCTCCGGGTTTGGGCGATATTGTCGATAACAGAGCTATAAACTCTTTGCGATTCGCGTTCTGGACTGGATGAAATAAAAACATTTACGGCCCCCGCGCCCACACCTAAAGTTGCGGCCACAGAGGAAATCCTTTTAAGCACATAATGCATTTGTTCCTCCTATCTTAAATTTTCCATTCCGTCTCTTTCTCTAATAAAATCTGGCCTTGCGATAGGATGTACAGGGCGCGCTCCTCCTTGCCGCCGCAAGGTTTCTACAGTATCTTCAAGCCGATTTACTTTACTTGCTAGGCGCTCATTGCGCGCGGTTAGTCCCCGATTGCGATCTTCGCTGGCAGTGACCCGCTGTAGCAGTTCATTGTTACGTTCTGTTTCTTGCGCTAGCCTGCTCTGCAATTCTTCTCCGCGTTGAGCTTCTTGATTCAACCTTGTTTGCAAATCCTGGTTATGTGTTGCCAAGGTTTGCATTTGCAGCGCCAATTCTTCATATTTTCGTTTTAAATCTCCTGTTTCGTCATTTACAGCTTCTAGTTGTGTGCGATGACTTAAGTCAGTTTGCCGCGCATCCCGGTCATTTTTTACTTTTAAGGCCCCAGCTCCACCGCCAATTCCGGTTATGAAAACAGCGGCCACGCCCAATGTGCGTCCCAACCACTTTTTTTTGAACCGCATGGGATGTTGCGGCGGATCAATCCTGCGCTCCACAATCGCAGAGGCAGAAGGACTGGCATCAATATCGGCAGGTGCATAAGGATCTTTCATCTATTTTCTCCTTGAGGTAAGAGCATAAAAAAGCGGGCAGATTCAAAACCTGCCCGCTTATAGCATAAAATTCCTATTATGAAAACAATGTTGTTATTTTAATAATTGAATACTGTTGTAGTTATAATATTATTACGCCGCCCAATCCAGGATTACCTTGCCCGACTGGCCGGAGCGCATCGCGTCGAACCCTTTTTGGTAATCGTCGATCTTGAATTTATGCGTCAAGACCGGGGTTACATCCAAACCCGATTGCAGCATGGTCGACATTTTGTACCAGGTTTCGAACATCTCGCGGCCATAAATGCCCTTGAGGAACAATCCCTTGAAAATCACCTTGTCCCAATTGATCGCAACTTTTTCCGGGAAAATTCCCAATAACGCGATCTTGCCGCCATTGACCATGTGATCCAGCATATCGTTCAGCGCCGCGCCGCTGCCGGACATTTCAAGGCCGACATCGAAGCCTTCTTTCATGCCCAGATGTTGCATCGCCCATTGCAGGTTTTTTTCTTTGACATTCACCGTCAAGGTCGCGCCCATTTTCTGGGCCAGTTCCAGGCGGTAAGGGTTCATGTCGGTCACAACCACGTTGCGCGCGCCGACATGGCGGCAAATCGCGGCGGCCATACAGCCGATCGGGCCGGCGCCGGTGATCAGAACGTCCTCGCCGACAAGATCAAATGACAGCGCGGTGTGAACGGCATTGCCCAGCGGATCCATGATCGAGGCGATATCGTCCGAAATCGCATCGGGCAGCGGGAATACGTTGCTTGCGGGAATCACCAGATATTCGCCGAACGCGCCGGGACGGTTGACGCCGACGCCGACGGTATTGGGACACAGGTGAATCCGGCCAGCCCGGCAATTACGGCAATGGCCGCAAATGATATGGCCTTCGCCGGACACACGCTCGCCGATTTTCAGGCCCTTGACCTCGGATCCCATCGCCGCGATGGTTCCGACATATTCATGCCCCACCACCATCGGCACGGGGATGGTGCGTTTCGCCCAATCGTCCCAGTTATAAATATGCACGTCGGTGCCGCAAATCGATGTTTTGCGGATTTTGATTAGCACGTCGTTTGGGCCATATTTCGGCTCCGGCGTGTCCTGCATCCAGATGCCGACTTCGGATTTGGCTTTGACTAAAGATTTCATAATTTCTCCTGGGGTAATGGGGGTTGGGGTATTGGGGCAATGGTTTATTTATTTTGCAATTTCCGGCGCAGCACAAACAACATTTTGCGTACCGATAGCAACAAGGCGTTTGCCATCGTATATTGTTCACTGCCTATAAATTTTAGGTCATGTGCTAAAATCAGCTGCGTATCCAATTCCGCCGCGGAGCCAGCGGCAATACCAAGGAAATAGGTATATTCCTTGCGCCCGCCGCGCAAATAGCCTTCAGCAATGTTAGAAGGGATAGAGATTACAGAACGCTGCATTTGCGTGCGCAGACCATATTCTTCATTTTTAGGAAAGCTCTTGCATAACTCATAAGTGGCCAGTACCAGCCTGCGGGAAATTTGCCAAACCTCTAAATCTTTATAATCTTTTATTTTTTTTTCCATTACCCCAAACCCCGCTACCCCACTACCCCAAGCTTTTTTCCGACTTTGGTGAACGCCGCGACCGCCGCATCGATATGCTTGTCGTCATGCGCCGCCGACATTTGGGTTCTGATCCGCGCCTTGCCCATCGGCACGACGGGGTAAGAGAAAGCGATGACATAAATTCCCTCGCCCATCAATTCTTCGGCGACTTGTTTTGCGATTTTAGCATCGCCGAACATCACCGGGATAATCGGATGCTGGCCGGGAACAAGAGTAAAGCCCGCCTTGGCCATGCCGTCGCGGAATCTTTGCGCGTTGCGCTGCAATTTTTCGCGCAAGGCGTTGCCGTTCTTAATCAGCTCCAACGCCTTAAGCGAGGTCGCGGTAATGACGGGCGCCAGCGTGTTGGAAAACAAATAAGGGCGCGAACGGTTGCGCAGCCAGCTGATAATTGTTTTTTTTGCGGCGATATACCCGCCCGATGCGCCGCCCAGCGCCTTGCCCAAGGTTCCGGTCATGATATCGATTCGTCCCTCAACGCCGCAGAATTCCGGCGTGCCGATGCCGCGCTTGCCGGTGAATCCCGTCGCATGCGAATCATCCACCATCACCATCGCGCCGTATTTGTCGGCCAAATCGCAAATGGATTTCAGATCGGCGATGATGCCGTCCATCGAAAATACGCCGTCGGTCGCGATCATTTTATAGCGCGCGCCTTTGGCGACGGCTTCTTTCAGCTTTGATTCCAAATCCGCCATGTCGTTGTTTTTGTAACGGTATCGCTGCGCCTTGCACAGGCGAATGCCATCGATGATGCTGGCGTGATTCAGCTCGTCGGAAATAATCGCGTCTTCTTCGCCCAAAAGCGTTTCGAACAAACCGCCATTGGCGTCAAAGCACGAGGAGTATAAAATGCAATCTTCAAAGCCTAAAAATTCCGCAAGCTGTTTTTCCAACTGCTTATGCACGTCCTGCGTGCCGCAAATGAAACGCACCGAGGATAGGCCATAGCCATATTGATCGACCGCTTTTTTTGCAGCTTCAACCAACGCCGGATGATCGGCAAGGCCCAGATAATTATTGGCGCAGAAATTGATGACTTCTTTGCCGTTGGCGGTGATGACCGCATTTTGGGGGCTTGTGATCACGCGCTCGTCCTTGAACAAGCCTTGATCTTTCAATCCCTTAAGCTGCGATTCGATATGGCTTAGGAAATCCGGGGTGGAATTTGCTGCATCTGCTTTGGTCATCGCTTGCGCCATTTCTGCCTCGTTGCTATAAATGCCTTGCGGCATAATGCCGCTAAACAACAACAAGTGCAATTG
>CAYRVJ010000108.1:0-4936 GCA_964427785.1 uncultured Alphaproteobacteria bacterium
GTGGCGGGATAATGCGCGGCCGCGTCCTTGTCATCGCCGGATCGGATTGCAGCGGTGGCGCGGGCATCCAGGCCGATATCAAAACCGTAACCGCGCTTGGCGGCTATGCCATGACGGCGATTACCGCCTTGACCGCGCAAAATACGACAGGCGTATACGGCGTGATCGACACGCCGCCGGAATTCGTAAGCCAGCAAATCGATTTATGCCTTTCCGATATCGGCGCCGATTGCATCAAAACCGGGATGCTGCACAATGCGAATTTAATAACGGCGATTGCGGAATCCTTGCAGGCTTATCCGAAAATCCCATTGATTCTTGATCCTGTCATGTTCGCCAAGGGCAATGCGCCGTTGTTGCAAAAAGAAGCGGTTGCGAGCTTGAAAAAATATCTGCTGCCCCGCGCCGCGATTTTGACGCCGAACATCCCCGAAGCCGAAGAGCTGAGCGGCAGGAAAATCCAAACCCTGCAAGACATGCGGGACACAGCAAACTCCTTGCTGCAAATGGGCGCCGCCGCCATATTGCTGAAAGGTGGTCATTTGATTTCCGAGAATGTCACCGATATTTTGGCTACAGCCGATGGCATCGAATCCTTTTCAAATCCGCGCATCGATACGCGCCACACCCATGGCACGGGATGCACCCTGGCCTCGGCCATCGCAACCGGTCTGGCGCAAGACATGTCCATGCGTGACGCCGTGCTAAGGGCACGTCGCTATGTGATCGAGGCGATCCGCGCCGCGCCGCAATTCGGCAAAGGCCACGGGCCGTTGAACCACTCCCACTCCTTGCCGCCTAAGGCGGCTTAATAAAATTACAACGGTTATTGCGCTGCAACATAGGGAAATCCTGGGTTTCCCGTATACGGCTTCACAAAAGCTTCACTTCCTTTTTTCGAAAACTGGCTTATAGTTAACCCAACGATAAAAAAATATTTCATCCTGACAGGGAGACTTATCATGACAAAACTCGCAATGGCGCAACCGCGCCTTAAAGATCCGAACGCATCCTCTAAACCTATGGGCTGCAGCATCCATCCGGGCATCTTAGGCCCAGATAGCAAATTGCTGCGCCAAAAATCCTGGCCGGTTGCGCTTTCCGGCAGAAGACAGGCCGAAGAATCCTGGGAAAAATTGGAACAAGCCCTAAACCAGGCCCGCGCCAAGCACGATTTCCGCAACTGCATCGGGCTTTCGGCGATTCAAATCGGCATCCCTTTGCGCGTGGCGCTGGTATGGTCGCCGAATATGGGATATTTGCATATCGCCAACCCGGAAATCGTCGAATATTCGGCGCAGACCGCGATCGAACACGAAAACTGCCTTAGCTTTTTTGATATGCGCGGGCGGGTGGCGCGACCGATCGGCGTGGCGATGCGCTATCTGGGCCAGGATTTTTCCAAGACAGAGCGCAGCTTTTCGGGATGGACAGCGCGGGTCATCCAGCACCAGCTGGATCATCTGGACGGAATTCTGTTCACCGACCGGATGCTGGCAGGGGAACCCTTGATGCCCTATGGGGACTATGCATCGCAAAAGGCGGCTGCGTAGACTTTCACGGGCGCAGGACTGTGTCTTTGCTGCCGCAAGCCTTGTGGAAAGGCTTTCAAAAAAAGACGCAATATAATTGATTTAGAAAAAGCGCGAAGCGTGGTGGGCCAGCGAATCTATAAATCAAACGCTCTTCTGAATTGGTTAATAGATTATGGGCCAATGTTTGTAAGACTTATTTCAGGATTTGAAAGATAATTTCATTGAAATTATTTGAGTTTCTCACCTAAGAACTGTAACTTTTAATCATAAATTTCTAAGGAGAGAATCATGGGTACAAAAAACGCGCAATCGTCTGAACGCACTCAAATAGAATTGCAGATACGCCGAGCGCTTATGAGCGGCGGAGAGAAAGAAATGTGGAAAGCGATTAACGGCTTTAAAAGTCGGGCGGATTATCAATCATTAGAAAGACTTGGCGCCCGTATTGCCGCAACACATCGCGCAGCTGTAAAAAACCGTGGAGGTCGTGGTTAAGTTGGCGGGAGAAAAATAGGCCGAATGGAGAGAGATTGAGAAAGTTATAATCTCTTCTTAGAAAATGCTCTGCCCGAAGATGTTTTCAAATATTTTTCAAATGACATGGCCCGCTTTTCATTATCAAAAGCCAAATAAGTTTTAATCTTCCAAGGCTTGAATTTCTCTGTGTGCAGTACGCTTCCTGAATTATGCTTCTGCAGCCTACCGCGTAAATCATCGGTGCTACCGACGTAAAAGCGATCCATATCAATAGTGCTTTGAAGAATGTAAACGTACTTCATTTTTATCCGATAGAGTCCGCCTTCGCTACGCTAAGGCGCGACAGTCTTCGCCTTACTACAACACCAATACCGTTATGCTGATGGTTAAACGCTTGGCTTGCCGAGTCGTAGCCCCGACTTGCCACGCCGTAGCGCAAGCGAAGGCGGGAGGGGCGAAGCGTGGTGGCTGAGAGTGGGTTCGAACCACCGACCAACGGCTTATGAGTCCGCTGCTCTACCACTGAGCTACCCAGCCATACCAGGGAACAGTGTACGGTGAACGGTGTACAGTGTCCAGTGCGGCAAAAATAAAGCCTTACTATAATTTGGTCAATCTTAAAATATTCTAAAATATCAGCGTCTTACGTTTGAAACGGGCCTGGAATCCTGCTTGCCACTCGCCAATCCCTGTCCCTGCACGGCGTCCCGCATAATCCACCCGCCGCCCAGCATCCGGCTGCCGTCGTAAAAGACGCAGGCCTGGCCGGGGGCGATGCCCATTTTCGGCTCGTCCAGCACCACTTCGACAAGGCCGTTATCGCTTGGGCGCAACGTCGCACCCTGCATCGGCTGCATAGAGCGGGTTTTGACCGATATTTTCTCGTCCGCGCCCATGGGCCTTCCCGCGACCCAATTGATGTCGCGGATCATAAACCGGTCCTTACCCAGCGCGGCGCGGGGGCCGACGACGACCTGGCGTTTTTCGGCATCGAGCCGGATCACGAACAGCGCGTCGCTATCCTGCTCGTCTTCCTTGCGCCCGCCGATGCCAAGCCCGCGTCTTTGGCCGATAGTATAATGGATAATGCCTTTGTGACGGCCCAGGACCTTGCCGTATTGATCGACGATGTCGCCTTCGTCGGCGGCTTCAGGCCGTAATTTTTGCACCACGCTGGCGTAATCGCCGTTGGGCACGAAACAAATATCCTGGCTGTCGGGCTTGTCCGCCGTCGCCAATTCCAGGCGGCGCGCGATATCGCGGGTCACATCCTTGGATTCGACGTCGCCCAGGGGAAAGCGCAAATAATCCAGCTGATCCTGCGTCGTCGTAAACAGGAAATAGGATTGATCGCGCCGCGCATCCGCGCCGGCGTGCATTTCCGCCCCGCCCGGCCCCGCCATGCGGCGCACATAATGGCCGGTCGCCAGGCAATCCGCGCCCAATTCCTTTGCCGCCTTGACCAGATCGCGGAATTTCACGGTCTGATTGCATTTGATACAGGGAACCGGGGTTTCCCCGCGCATATAGCTGTCGGCGAAATCGTCCATCACTTCTTGTTTGAAACGCGATTCGTAATCCAGAACGTAATGCGGGATGTTCAATTTGTCGGCGACGCGCTTTGCGTCATAAATATCCTGGCCCGCGCAACACGCGCCCTTTTTCCCGACCGCGAAACCGTAATCGTATAATTGCAGCGTAATGCCAATGACCTTGTACCCTTGCTCCGCCATCATCCCCGCGACAACCGACGAATCCACGCCGCCGGACATGGCGACCACGACGGTGGTGTCTTTGGGATCTTTGTTGATGCCGAGTGAGTTCATGGCTCTAATCCCGCTCCTCCAGCCAAGCCATCTGGATCGCCTCTAAAATCTTTTCGTTCGACTTATTGGGATCGTCTGCAAAATCCGGCAGCTCGCGCACCCATTTATGCAAATCGGTGAATCGGATTTGCATGATGTCAATGTCCGGGTATTTTTCCTCGAGCGCGTAGACGATCTCCCAAGTGTCGGTCCAGCGTAGCGGCTTGGTCATCAGCTTGCCTTCTTATCCACCTGCATATTCCGCGTCGCTGCCGGAAGCGTTACAGTCAAACCGTCCAGTTCGTCCTTCATGATGATCTGGCAGCCCAGGCGCGAAGTGTGGGTCAAGCCGAAGGCGAGGTCGAGCATATCTTCTTCTTCCTCGGACGCGGATTCAAGACGGTCGTAATCCTGCTGCGCTACGATGCAATGGCAGGTCGAACAAGCCAGCGAGCCTTCGCAAGCGCCTTCTAGATCGACGCCGTTGCGGTGCGCGATTTCCAAAACCGAAAGCCCGTTCGGCGCTTCCACTTCCTTGCGATTGCCTTGCTGGTCGATAAATGTCATTTTTGGCATATTGTTTTTCTCCGTTTTCTTTATATTCCCCTCCCCCTTGTGGGGAGGGCTAGGGTGGGGGTATTCATCCACCAAGCACCATTCTTGCGGATCGAACCCCCCTACCAAGATCATCTAAGCGCTTTGCGCTAAGATGATCTATCCTCCCCCACAAGGGGGGAGGGAATGTTGTTTATGTTCCAGTTCCTAATTTCACATCCTCAATCTTCTTCCCGCTTAAATTGGCCGCAATCGCCCTATCCAGGCGCTCTTGAGCGAAAGGCAGAAATTGCTTTTCCAAATCTTCTGCGGCGCGCTGAATCGCGCTACGATCACTGGAAACCAACAGTTTTTGCAGCATTTTAGCGCCCAAGGCAAGCTTTTCATGCGTTGCGGCATCCAGCAAGGCCGAATCCAGCCGTAGCGCCTCGGAAATAGCGAAAATCAGCCGTTCTGCCTCGACCCGGCTTTCCAAAAGCAGGCGTTTTTGCATATCCTCTGCCCCGTGGATCAGGCTTTGGCGCAGCATGTCGGCCATCTGATCTTCGCTAAGCCCATAGCTGG
>CAYRVJ010000109.1:0-4843 GCA_964427785.1 uncultured Alphaproteobacteria bacterium
CGCATGGCCCGGCTGTCCGCGCGGCATCCACATTTGATCGGCCCCGCCGCACATTTCCATGCGCATCGCGCCGATCTTGCCGCCATCGATAAAAATAATTTGGTTTTGCGGCGACACCGTAACCAGAATGCTGTTTTCGCCATTGGGGCAAGACAACAACACGCTGCGCGTATAGTCTATATGGCTGATATGGCAATGCATTTGCGGCAGGAATCTTGGCAATACCATAGCCGAGGCGGCGGAAACCGTAACCGCGCCCATGGCGAATCCACCTGCCCTGACCCTGCCATTGCGCCTTGCCGAAACCGCTGCCGCCCGCATTTGCTGCAGCGATGTGTGCCGGGTCGTGACTAGGACATTCGGCCCGACATTGGTGCAGGAATTTTCGGCGTCGCAGCGCCAGCGGCAAATAAAATGCCGGGTGATTGCAACGCTGGACAAAGATAAAAACACCCCCGCCCCGATGACAAAAGGATTGCTGAAAATCGCCGCAACCGACGCGCCAAGCCCGAATATGCCCGCCGCCGCAAGGATGCAAGGGATATGCGGCACGATTGCGGCCAACGCGAAAAAAGCGGCATTTTTCAGCGCCGGATATTTTTCCATCGCAACCGTCATCTTGCGCCCCTATCCCGCACGATCAGCTGTGCCGACTTTATTTCAGGAACTAATATGCATGCGAGTTCCAAGGCGTTTTGCGGCGTATGTTCTTTTACGCCCCTTGCGATATCGCGTATGTTGCGAAGCACATCATCGGTCGGCGCATTATCGGCATATTTTTCTTGGCAACGGACATAAGCATTGCCTTTGATATTCGCGCCTTCGCACAAGGGAGACATAGAATTCTCGACCTTTTTTATGCCGCCAAGCAACCCTTTCCGAATTTGATGCGTCACGACAACGCCGGGCAAATTGGCGCGGCGCGTATCGATCAGCATGGCGCTGGGGCGGTATTGGAATTCGATATGCCGGACATTGTCCGCGCTATTTGCAACAAATACCGCGCAGCAAGGTTCGGCGATTTTTTCGGGATCTTTTAAAGATTGCGGCCACCACATTTCAAATTCATATTCCTCTCGCCCGACAATCAGATGCAAACTATGGCTTTGATTGACCAGCTCATATCCCATTAAGTTTGGGCAGATTTCCTGCTTTAATGCGCCGAGCAGCCTTGCGACTTCCTTCGGCTTATCGGCCTTTGAATCCTTGCGCAGACCTGCAACCGCCTGATCGAAAATTCCAAAAGCGTCGCCTGCAATCGCGTCTTGGCTTGCGAAAAAAAACGGCTTTACGCCCAGTATCGTTCCCGGCGCCTCAAAACTATATCCTGCATTATCCATATTACCCTCCTATTAGTGTGTTTTTTCTTTGTCTTTTTCAAAAAACCATAAAACACGTTGTACCAAACCCTTTTGATGCTTATCCCGGCAGCATGGCGCCAGCTCATCCTCATTCTTCTCGGACGGCCTCTTGCCTCTTACGGCTCTTCTTCCTCTTGCCTTTGCCCTTAATTCGTCAAGGCTTTGCACCTTGGTATTGGTGCCGATTTTTTTTCCCGATTGCTCGCCATGGCGCGGCGAAGGGCCGTGGACAACGGTAACTTTTTCTTTCTGCGGCTTTTCATTCGGGCGTGGTTGTTTTTCAACCTCTTTGGCCTGGCGTTCCGTGACTTTCTTTTCTTCTTGCGCAGCAAATTCTTTCTTTGCCTGGGTTTCCTGCCTTTCCTGTTCGCGGGAAATTGCGTTGGATGGATGATCGTCACGCACGGACCTTACGCGTCTTGGACGCCTGCCACGGCGCATTTGCTGCGACGGCTCTTTTTGCTTTTGCGCTTCGTCGGATCGCTGACGCGTCTGCGGTTCTGCCGTGCGTTGTGCACTATGCGTATGAGTTGTATTACGGGATCGCAAAGGACGCCTTGGCCGCAAAGCGGGCTTGAACACGGCTTTTTCCAATTTATCCGCCGCCTCTTTGACAACGGGACGCAAGCTAGGCGGGATAGACGCAGAACGCGCCATCGAAGAAATTTTTTGCTGCACCCTTGCCAAATTTTCGATTTTTCCGCGCAACGGGTTTGCAACCGCTGTCTGCTGTGCCAATGGCCTGCGCATCAACGGGCGCAAAATCTTTTTTGTAGTGCTTATGGCAACCTCGCGCGCAGGCGCTGGGCGGCTTGAATTGTCAGCGTTTATTTTCGGAGTGGACTTCAAGATAGGTTGAATGTTCGATTGCGCTTTGGTTTGAGGGTTTGCAGGCGACTGCTGATAAGCCCTGCGCAAAAGCGCCATGGGCCTATTCGAAACGCTGGCCAAAGCGCGCCTCAAAAGCCGCCTAGGCGGGCTTACTGGCTGCGGCTGCTTTCTTTGAGCCGCATCCAAAATGCGCGGCAAAACGGCCTGTTGCGCGCTGCGGAATAGGGAAAAAATGGATTGGGGAAAAATTCGATTTTGCATTTGGCGCGCTTGCGGCTGCAACGCCTGCTGCTGCGTCATTTGCCGCAACAATTCAAGGCTTGGCATAATTTGCCTTTGCACATTCGGCGCGATCTGACCCTTTTCGATCCGCACCATCAAATCCTGGCGCAATTGCATCAAAAGCGGATGACTTTGCGCGATGACGCGCTGCGCCGCCAGATTCGCAAGCTGTGCAAAATTAGCGCGTTGCGGCAGCGCCGATTTCGGCAAGGATTCTTTGGCCGCCAAAAAAGCCTGGCGCAATTGCGGCGATTGCAGCAACCGCTGTACCGCCTGCGCTTGCAAGGCGGGAGGGAGGCGCATGATCTGCCGCGTTTGTGCATGCATCGCCTGCAGCTGGCGCAAAATCATCGCCTGATGCACATGCGCGTTTTGCTGCTGCAGCATCATCAAAAGCTGCACCGACATCATCAAGCGCAGCGCGCCGTAACGCCCTTTATTGGACAGGCCGTCGGGCATGGATTCCAGCCAGGCTTCGTCGAAACCAAGTTCGGCGATTAGCATGGGATCCAATAGATTCAGCAAATCTTCGGCGTTTAGGATTTCGTCGGGATCAAGTTCTTGTTCGTCTTCCGCGTCTTCTTCGCGTTCGGCCCCGGCCCCAGCGCTGTCATTCGCAGCCGCCAAAACTTGGCTTTGTTGCGGCGGGGTGAATCGCTGGCCTGTGGCGCCGGAAACCCCCGACAATTTGCCGCCCGCACCGCTGCGGGTGATTGCACCCATGCCGCCGGCGAAATCGTCCAACGCCTCGGCAATAGCATCATCTTGTTGATCTAAATCAAGCGCTTGCATAAAGCACCTCTATTAATCTGTGAAACAAAAAAGCAGAATTAATAAGGGCCGGGCGGCGCGCGCGCTTGCGCCATGCCAAAAGTTTCAGCTTCCAAGGGTGTATTTTGCGTCGGCGCGGCAAGCACCCTCGGCAAGCTGATGGCCGCTAAAATGAAATAAGGGGCTGCGTCTGCAAAGCCAGCCAGGGAAAAAGCGCAGATATCGGCATGTTGCCCGTTCGCGCCGCCATGGCTTTCACCTTCGGCATCCAAGGTGATTTGCTTGGCGCCTTCGATGGTACAAATGGTGATTTTAAATCCATCGCCCTGCATCGCCTGAAAATCCGGCATATAGCCGGGCGGCAGAAGGCCGCGCAGCAAAAAAGCCAGGCAGAAAATATAGAGCAGCGGGCGATGACGATAAAAGCGATACACAGACGGATTTCTATCCGATCTTACAAGGCCAGTCAATCGCGGCATCCACGCATAAGCATGCGCGGGCTTTAATCTGTGGGCAGAATTGCACTATTTGGCGCGGCATGGGCCTTGCCGCGCCGATGCCGCTTGCAAGCGGACGTGGATTTACCCAAAATAAGGCCATGCCAAAGCATTTCTTAAAGATTCTGGCCCTTGGCGCTTTTTTGATGCTGTTTTCCCTGCCCGCGCGGGCGGAATTCATGCTCAGCAACGCGATCGTCGAATTCAACGGCCAAAACCCCCAGCAGGACATCGAACTGATCAGCCGTTCGGAACAAAACGAATATATCGAAACCGAACTTTACGAAATCATCAACCCAGGCAAAGAAGACGAACAAAGAAGGCGTATCGCCAACCCGGCCGAAGGCGGGCTTTTGGTCACGCCCGACAAAACCATATTGACCGGCAAAAGCCGTAAAATTCTGCGCCTGATCCTGCTGCGCGATCCCGGCGACCAAGAACGCATCTACCGGCTTGTGATAAAACCGGTGATCAAGGGCGTTGAAAGCGAAACCCAGCTGGGGCTAAAGGTGCTTGTCGGTTACGAAGCCTTGGTCATCGTGCGGCCTAAAGCGCCGGAAACCAAATTATCCCTGACCCGCAAAGGCAATATCCTGTCTGTGTCCAACAGCGGCAATACCAACGTGCTGCTGCAATCCGGCCAACAATGCCTTGACGGCAAAGACTGCAAGACCATGCCAGCGCTAAGGGTTTATGCCGGGAATTCCGAGGACATCACCCTGCCCCATGCCGCGCCGGGAAGCTATTTTATTTGGGACGGAAAAAAACTTAACGAGCAGCATTTTCAATAGGTTTTCGCGCTAGAAGGCTATCCACCCGCAGACGCGGCATCCTGCCCCGGCTGCTTATACAGCACGATGCGGTTGCGTCCGGCGTTTTTCGCCTCGTACAGGGCGGTGTCCGCCTGTTTCATTAATTCTTCGTGGTTCAACGACATCGGCGGGATCGACGCCGATAGCCCGACGCTAATGCTGAAAGACAGGCTTTTCCCTTCAAACGAAACCGGCTCGCTTGCAACCGCCAGCCGCAAGCGGTCTGCGATCAAGACCGCCAATTCCAAATTCGTGTCCGGCATGATGATGACGAACTCTTCGCCGCCAA
>CAYRVJ010000110.1:0-4693 GCA_964427785.1 uncultured Alphaproteobacteria bacterium
CTCGTTAGGCTCATAACCTAAAGGTCGTTGGTTCAAATCCAGCCCCCGCAACCAACCTCCTTCGCAGTGAAAATAAAAAATAAAATAGCGAAGATTGAATCACAGTCATAAAGGCGCTGGGTATGAACAAAAAACTTATTAGAAAACTGCTAAAAAACTCCGATCCTCAGCTGCAGCAAGTTGGGCTGGCTTTGGCCGAAATTCATTTGCCGGAAAATGCAACCGTCGATGATGTTGAAACGGTGATGGCTATCGCCCGGTCACGGCTTGACAATCCTTCTTATCTTTTATCGCAAGCGGTGCAGGTGTTGCGCCTGGTTTGTGAATTTTCCGCCGATGTGGCGCATAAGGCAGGGGTGGCCGACGTTTTGGTTGAAGCGATGAAAAAAGGCAATCCGCTTGTGGTGCAGCGCGGACAAAAAGCGCTTGCAAGCCTTGGCCAGGACGATCTTTGCCCGGTTGCCATAGAAATGGATCCGGTGGATGCCGATTTATGCGCCGAATTATGGCGCATCGAGCAAGGCAGCCGCAGCGAGGATGCGGCGCAGGATTTTGAATATGTCCAACAAGGCCTGTTCCATCCGAATGGATATGTGGCCGGATCGGCGTCAGACGCGGTGCGCGCCAACGGCAATCTTTTCATCAAGCCGATTTTGGATTTGGTCGGCCTCGGCAAAGCGGCGGAAAACAATGCTGCCGCAGAAAATGTCTGCTTCGCCAGCATCAACCGCGCCTTTAAAAAACCGCGCAAGCCGATCGATGGCTATGTCGATCCGCAAACCTCAGGCTATGATTTTTGCTTTAAAATCAGATTTTCTCCCTATGCATATAAAGACTGGTCTACATTCCATTGGCTTGGCGCGTTGCTGCAAATAAAAGACAAAAAGGCCGTGGCATTATTAGGTTTGCATTTAGAAAATATGTTTAGATTAGAGGAATACGCCGCGTCGGATGTCGCTCAAACGCCGGATATTTCTAAGGGAATCGCATCGCTGGCTTTTATCGCATCTCACGAAAACAGCAGCCATGATCAACGAAAGATTTTGTATAATTACGCCGGCAAGAAAAATGTCGGGGTTGTCGCGGCCATGCTGCGCGACCGGCATCCAATCGCGCCTAGGCCAGGGCGCCGCCGCGAAAGATAGTTCATATTGCTTTCCTTGGAAAACGCGCTAGATTGCTCTTGTCACAGCGGGAGCGTCCATGCGCCAATCATTTACCAAAATCCTTTTCATTTTTCTAATAGCGGGGTTTGCCATGATCTTTTCCTATCAAGGCCGCGCGCAAGCCGTGCCCTTTCCTTATCCTTCGACGCTTAAAGTTTTGGCGGAATCGAAAAGCTGGCTGAATGTCTCTCGGCCGCTCGTGGCCGAAGAACTGCATGGCAGGATCATTCTTTTGGATTTCTGGACCTTCTGCTGCATCAATTGCATCCATGTGATCCCGGATCTGCAATACCTTGAAACGAAATTCGGCCACCAATTGACCGTGATCGGCGTGCATTCAGCCAAGTTCCAGAATGAAAAAGACACCGAGAATATCCGCAAGGCGATTTTGCGCTATGGCATCGAACACCCCGTCATCAACGACGCCGATTTCAGGGTTTGGAAAAACTATGCGGTGCGCGCCTGGCCCACGCTGATTTTGATCAACCCCAAAGGCAAGATCGAACAGGTCTATAGCGGCGAAGGCAACCGCGACGCCATTGAAAAAGATATTGAAAAGCTGATCGAATATTACGGCCAATCCGTCAATCAAGAGCCGCTGCCGATTATGCTGGAAAAAGCATCCGACATCGAAACGGTTTTGAATTTCCCGGGCAAGATGATTTACGATCCGCAATCGGACAGGTTTTTCCTGAGCAATTCGTCGGATGACGAAGTGGTGGTGTTGAAACCCGCTTGGAACAAGGGCCGGATCGCATCTGTGGAAATTGAACAAAACTTCAAAGGCTTCAATAAGCCGCAAGGGCTTTTGCACCGGGATGGCATATTGTATGTCGCGGATACCGGAAACCACCAATTGAAATCCATCAATCTTAAGACCGGCGCAATCGAGGTGCTTGCCGGAACGGGCGAGCGCGGCGGGTATCAAATCCCTAAAAACGCCGATGCGCGTCGCACCGCCTTGGCTTCGCCTTGGGATTTGGAATTTTACCCGGACAATGACACCATCGCGATCGCCAATGCCGGGTCGCACCAATTGTGGGCCTATCATCTCAAGGACGGCAGTCTTACTATTCTAGCAGGAAATGGCAGGGAATCGATCGATGACGGCGCTTATCCTTATAACTCTCTGTCCCAGCCAAGCGGGCTTTCGGCGCTGGGCGATAAGCTTTATTTCGTCGATTCCGAAACCAGTTCTTTGCGCGTCCTGCAAAACGGCAAGATCGAAACCTTGATCGGAACGGGCCTGTTTGATTTCGGATTCAAGGATGGCGGGCAGGGCGACGCGCTTTTGCAACATTCTTTGGGCCTTCATGCGACGCCGGAGGGCGTTTATATCGCCGATTCTTATAACCACGCCTTGCGCTTTTACGATTTCAAAACCAAGGAAATATCCACGCTCTTGGGCAATGGCAAGTCCGGCTATGGCCTTGGGGACGGCGAATTCGCCCGCGCGCAATTGAACGAGCCGAACGACATTTTACAAGTCAAGGATCAATGGGTGGTGGTCGACACCAACAACAACCGCCTTTTGGGATTGGATTTGAAAGCGCGGCAAAGCTACGTCATAGAGGCTATGCACAAGCCAGCGCCCGCAGCGTTTTTAAAAAGGAGCGATTTGCCGAATTTAACGCTTGGAGCCATGCGTTTGGTAGAGCCCGGCGGAGAATTGGCATTGCACTTAAAGCAAGGCTGGAAAATCAACGACGAGGCGCCGTCCTTCGCCGCCATTTTTGACAAAAACAAGCAGCCGGTTGTGTCTTTTTCCAAGGACGACCTAAAAAAACTAAGGCAGCCGCTTGATGCGCTCAAGCAAGATGAAGAATATGTTTTGCAATCCACGCTTTATTACTGCGAGGACAAAGAAGGCTCGATCTGCCTTATCAAAAGTTTCGAGCAGCCGATAAAAATCCTGCCGCGCGGCCAAAAAATCCTGATGCTGGATTTAAACTGACGCTAGGCGGCGGCGGGCTTGCCGTGCAGATCTTTGTTCAGCTCGATTTCCTTTTTGCTGCGCTGCGCGATCATGCGTCCGTTCTGGCTGTCCTGGCGGAAATGCAGCCCGTTGCATCCCGCCAGCGCCCCCGCCTTGACGATATAAAATCCGCTTTGCGCGTCATAGGATTCGGCCAGGGCTTTTAGGTTTTTCGACGGGTTGACGTCGGAAAGCTTTTGCATCTCCGCCGATGCGATCGCGATTTTGGTTCCGGCCAGAATGGCGATGCCCGCGTCGATAATGCATCCGTCGCCCAGCGGCACGCCGGTCACGGAATTCGCGCCAAGCAGGCATTTTTCGCCGATGGCGATCGGCGTCGAATTGCCGCCCGACAGAACGCCCATGATGCTGGCGCCGCCGCCGACATCGGTTCCCGCGCCGATGGTGGCGGAACTGCTGATCCGTCCTTCGACCATCGACGGCCCCAGCGTTCCCGCGTTGAAATTGATATAGGACGCGCCGGGCATGATGGTGGTTCCGCCAGCCAAATGCGCGCCCAGGCGCACGCGGGTGCAATCCAGGATGCGTGTGTTGTCGGATGGGATGACATGCATTAGATAACGCGGGAATTTATCGACATAGTCGATCGCCGGGAACTGGCCTAAAAGCTTCAATTCGATTTCCATATCCCGCAATTCGGACAATTCCACCGGCTGTTCGCCGATCCAGGCCAGGTTTTCAAGCTTGCCGAAAATGCCGGTCAAATTCAGCGTGCGCGGTTTGGCCTTGCCATGCGACATGGCCAGCAATTTCAGGTAAATCGCGGGGACAGATTGCGGTTCTGCGTCCTCGAACAAGAAAACCAGCCTGTAATCTTGACATAATTTGGCGTTTTTGCCGCAGATCGAGCGCAAGGTTTGAATCGCCTGCACGTTGCGGTGCTGATCGCCAATGGCTGCCTTATGGTATGGCGCGAACAAAGAATAGGCGTTTTCGATGAAAGATTTGTCGATCGGCAAAATCATTTCCGGCCCTTGCGGGGTTGCGCCGGAGGCGGCGAGAAATATCGCGGCGCTGCCGAAATTTTCGCCCCAATTGACGACGGGAAACTGGCAGGTCAAGATTTTTTGCGGGTCTTTCGATCCGAGCGTGACGTGGCAGATGCCGAATCCGATCGGCTTGCGGTAACCTTGCGCCGATTGAACGGATTCAACGAATTTTTTAAAATCGCCTTCCGACTTTATTTTTGGGAAAGAAGTTTTTTTAACCGCAATTTTTTTTGCGGATGTTTTTTTTGCCGGTTTGGTTTTCTTGGATTTCTTTGCCATGGTCATCTCCCTTTGAATTAAGCGGCCTGTGCGAAAACATATTCGCCATTGTCTTTGGTTTCGGAAAGCGCCATGCGGATGAATGCCTCGGTGATGCTTTCCGGCGGGGGCAGGGTTGCCGGGTCTTCGCCCGGAAACGCCTCGGCGCGCATTGCGGTACGGCACACGCCGGGGTCAAGAATATTCACGCGGATATTGCTGCTTGCGACTTCGGCGGCGTATACGCGCGCCAGGCTTTCCAGCGCGGTTTTGCTGATGGCATA
>CAYRVJ010000111.1:0-1115 GCA_964427785.1 uncultured Alphaproteobacteria bacterium
TCGACGATTTTAACGGCGTTGGAAGATGTGCAGCAAACGTCGGATTCCGCTTTTACCTCGGCGCTGGTGTTCACATAGGTGACAATAGGGGTTCCGGGATATTTCTGCCGCAGCAGCCTAACATCGTCACCGGTGATGGATTCGGCCAGCGAGCATCCTGCCCGAAGATCGGGAATCAGCACGGTTTTTTCCGGATTCAGGATTTTAGATGTTTCTGCCATGAAGTGAACGCCGCACTGAATGATCAAATCGGCCTTGGTTTTGGACGCCGCGACGGCAAGTTGCAGCGAGTCACCGGTGATATCGGCGACGCCATAATAAATTTCCGGCGTTTGGTAATTATGCGCCAGGATAACGGCGTTTTTTTCGCGCTTCAGCCGGTTGATTTCAAGAATATAGGGAATATGGGATTCCAGCCGCGCTTTTGGAATCTTGCCGTTAACGCGCTGCGACAATTTTTCTACCTCCAGCAATATCTGCTGTTTCGGAAATTCCGGCGTTGGTATCGCAAGCGCGGTCATTATTGTCTCGTTTGTGAAAAACTATTATACCATTTCATGGCATTTATGACATAATTGTAAAAGACTAGTGCATTTCTGTTAAAAATCAATAAAATAGCGGTCTCAAGTCTCTTAAAGCGGCCAAAACTCTTATGACAGCCATAGAAAAATTCAAAGCTCTGGTACTGGAAGAACACCGCAGCAAAATCCACAGCGGGGTAAAAAAACTTTCCTTTTCTGATCTTCCCCAAGGCGAAGTCACGCTTAAGGTGGAATATTCCACGTTAAATTACAAAGATGCTTTGATACTGAACGGCCTTGGGCAGATGGTAAAAAACTATCCCATGATTCCCGGCATAGATTGCGCGGGCATCGTTGTCGATTCACAAGATCCCCGCTTTCCGCAAGGCAGCAAGGCGATTCTGACTGGCTGGCGCTATGGCGAAGTTTATTGGGGCGGTTTTTCCCAATATTTGCGCGCAAAGGCAGAGCATTTAGTACCCTGTCCTGAAAACCTTAGCACCAAACAAGCGATGGCATTAGGAACCGCAGGATTGACCGCCGCCATGGCGCTTAATGAAATGGAAGATCATGGGCTAACCCCAAGCGCCGGCC
>CAYRVJ010000111.1:1215-4687 GCA_964427785.1 uncultured Alphaproteobacteria bacterium
GCCGCCATGGCGCTTAATGAAATGGAAGATCATGGGCTAACCCCAAGCGCCGGCCCGGTTATTGTTACCGGTTCGGCGGGGGGAGTCGGCAGCATCGCTGTGCTATTGCTTGCCGCCAACGGATATCATGTCGCCGCCAGCACCGGAAGGCCGCAGCTGCATCGGTATTTGAACGAATTGGGCGCCAAGGAAATCATAGATCGCAGGAAATTGACCGAAGGGCCGCAAAAACTGCTCGATCATGAATTATGGGCGGGGGCTGTCGATTCCGTCGGCTCTACGGTCTTGGCCAAGATTCTGACCCAGATGCGCAATCGGTCGACCGTCGCGGCCTGCGGCCTTGCGGGAGGCAGCGATTTGCCCGCCAATTTGATGCCGTTCCTGTTGCGCGGGGTGCGAATCATCGGCATCGCTTCTAGCGATTGTCCGCAGGCGGAAAGAATAAGGGCCTGGCAAAGGCTGGCCCAAGAAATTCCACAAGATAAGCTGGAAAAGGCAATCAGCGTGTGCGCGTTGAACGATATTCCTGATTTTTCTACGCAAATCCTGCAAGGGCTGGTACAGGGCCGTATCGTCGTGGATGTTCAGAAATAATAAGGCTTGGCGGTTACGGCCAAAAATATTCTATGGGCGATTAGCTGGGCAAATACTTTTAGCGGTAATCCGATCTGCTATAGTAAAGCCATGAAAAAACTTTTGATCCTGCTTCTTTTTCCGCTTTTTCTTTCCGCTTGCGGTACGCAAATCATGAAAGAATTGGCCAAAGAAATAAAAGGCATGCGCGAAAGCCCGGCGCCAAAGCCCTCGCCGCAGCCCGCGGTATATTGCTATAGCACGCTTGGAATCGTGACCTGCTATGATAAGCCGCGCGAGAAAGACGAAGACGCGCAATTTATCGGCAGCACCGTGCAGCCGATTGACCCGAAATCCCAAGAAAATTTATTAAAGGGGGAAACGGATATTCCGCCGCCGGCCATACCAGCGATCGAAGATATGACGAAACAAGACGATGCTCAAAATATCCCGGCAGATACGCCTATAGCCGAGCCGAAGCCTGCCGCTGAGATTGCCCCGGATGCGCCGCCTCTGGAAGTAAAAATAGAAGCCGAAAAAGCCGAATCCATGGCGGCGGAGCCTGAAGCTGCGCCCGAAGCGGCCAACAAGCCCTTTTCCCAGGATTTTGAAATAAAGCTAGAGACAGAAATAAAGGCCGAACCGGAAATACCGCTGGATACTCAACAAACGGCGCCGCTGCAGCCGATCATACCAAGCGAAAAATCGCCCTAGCGCGGCCCTTTCTGTCTTTGATGGGGCGCTCCTCCCTGCCATTGTCCTGAAGAAGGAGGTCTAGAGGCTGGCCGGTCAAGGTTTCTGCCAGGCGCCGTTTCATGGGTTGGAGCGCCTTTTAGGGTGCACAATTTTTCAGAAGGTAATGCGGGGGCTGGGGTTATCAGCATTGGTAAAAAAGGCTTTCCGATCATAACAGCTTCTCCATGCAAATTTTCGGGCGATTTGATTTGGAAACTGACCGTTACCCCCAGAAGGACATCCGGAGATTTTCTTAGCAGTACATGCTCCATGGTATAGACCGCCTCGTCGCCAACCTCCCGTCTGCCTAACAAGGCCATAGAAATTGCGGTCAGCGCGGGATGGTGCGTTACCAGGACTAGGTGGCGAAATCGGTCTTTTATTCTTTGGTCTGCGAATGCTTTAAAATCGGCAAAATGCCCATAGTCGATGCGATTTTCCTCGATGGGGCAGGAATAGTTTTGCTGAAGATATTTGGTAGGATAAAAGGTTTCATTAAGCCAATTCTGCTTTCCAAGATTTTGAATCGGTCTTTTGCCGGGAGGCGATAAAATCTGACCCAAGATAGTTGCCGTCGAAACGGCCCGATCCAGTTCAGAATGCGCAATACAATCCACCGGGGGAAGATGGCATTCCGGGTTCACCGCCATATCGACGAGTTCTTCTACGCCGCGCGGCTTTTTAATTGGTAAGATGTGATCCGCTATAAATCCGATTTGATCGCGGCCCCTTTGGGTCAAGTCCTGTGAAACAGGATCAAATTCCGTATGGCGGATTAGAGTAATATAAAATGTCATTTTGTATTGTTGTTTTAAATTTGGGCAACAATACTACCAAATCGAGCCGGATTCAAAGGCTTGATTTGTGAATTATTTATGGAAATCAACAGGGTTTGTTAATGGAATGTTTTGCCGCGTTCGCGCAATTCAACGGCGGTTTGCTCTAGCATAAGCGCGGTTTGGCTTTCGCCCATCAAATTGGCAAAGCGGGATATGCCAAGGCTTAAAAACGCGCCGGCCAGGATTTGCGGCTCTATTCCCGATTTGGTCAGGCGGCTATGGGTTTCGAGGAGGTTGCGTATGGCTTCTTCCATCCAATCGGCGGTATTATGGCTCATGGTGTCTTGCTCCTGCGAACTTCATTAATTATACCTTCACAGTACCATATATTATCCTTTTAGGCAACATATTTTATGCCTCCGAAAGTGGGGTCCGCGATACAAGGCAGCGGCTGGCGGCTTGCAACCTTAATTTAGGATAAAGGAGTGAGAGACCTGGTGCGTCTGTTCGGAAATCTTATCTTCTGCGACCGGCTGCCAATGCTATGCCTGCAACACCCAAAAGAAGAAGGCTGCCTGGTGTGGGGGTAACACGAATGTTCTGCGGCATAAAAGCTTCGCTTAGTTCGGGCAGCGGCAATACCGAAGCGGTATATTGGCCATAAGAATTTGTGCCGTTGATCTGCATGGGGAATAGGTCAGGTGATTGCGGCAAAGCATATGCTGCTGATTGAAATTCAAGCGGAGATAAGGGAGCCGGATCGGTCAGGACAATGACATAATTTGCGGGATAGACGCCCGGTAGCGCATCTAAACCTAAAGATGCATTTCTATTATTGGAGCCGGGAATGTAAGGAAAGCTTGCTTCGACTGGCATATACACAACGTCTTGTAACGCAGTACTTGCTGCGGGTGATGTTTCGGGGCTTTTCTGCGTAAGACTCCCGGTCAGTAAAACTGCTGCGGCTGCGGAAACCGTGAGTATTTGTGTTTTCATTTCTATTCTATCCCCTGGATATATTTATCCTAATCCTTTATCAGAAAGACGATATCTTTTAAAGACATTATTTTATGGCAAATAAGCATTTAGGCCCGCCCTCACTATTTGGTGAAAAATCCTAAGATTTCTCTTGAAATAAGTATCCTTTTAAGATAATATTAATAGTGTGGTCATCAAGAAAATGTGATAATTATTATATTTCAATATCTTAGGTGGTACTATGGTTATAAAGAAGGAAAGCTTCGGATCCACTAAATCTACCCTTGGCGGCGGGAAGGTTAAGTTCTCTGCCGTAGATAAGGCATATTTTCTGTATTACGACAATGGCCGCCAGGGCGATGTGTTTGGAACCAAGGGTGCTATGGCGATGTTGTGCCTGGATATTT
>CAYRVJ010000112.1:0-4594 GCA_964427785.1 uncultured Alphaproteobacteria bacterium
ATTTTCTTGGAAACAAAGGGCGTCTGGGCAAGCATGCCCAATTTTTACGCGCTAACAGGGACCCTGTCCAGTAAAGAGCCGCCGGGGGCCGAGATTAATTTCCGTTGGATGGCAGAATCCGCCTGGTGCAACAATTCCGCCATAATTTCTGCAACAGGCTGTTCGGCGGTCACCATGCCGACGCTTTGACCGGCCATCAGCGAGCCGTTTTCGATATCGCCGTCTATGACCGCCTTGCGCAGCGCGCCGGCCCAAAAACGCTCTATTTCCAGTTGCGCCTGCTCCATCGTCAGCGCGCCGCTGTCGTATTGGATGATGATTTCGCGTTGTTTTTCCATAAAGCGCTTGGTGCCTTCGTTTTGCAGCGCACGCACCGGAATCACAGGAAAGCGCGGGTCCAGCTGGGCCGAAGGCATGGCGTCGCGGGACGCCGCCTTGATAAAAGCTTGCTTAAATTTCGGGTGCGCGACGCATTCCATGGCGCAAACAAAGCGCGTGCCAAGCTGCACGCCGGACGCGCCCATTTCGAGATAGGATAAAATCGCCTCCCCCCGGCCGATGCCGCCCGCGACAAAAACCGGGATTTCGGATATATGGGGAAGAATTTCTTGCGCCAGTACGGATGTCGAAACCGGGCCGATATGACCGCCCGCCTCCGCCCCTTCGATAACCAGGGCGTCGATACCGTCTTTGATCAATTTGCGCGCGATCACAAAGGCCGGGGCAAAGCCGACGACTTTGCAGCCGCCGTCTTTCAATTTTTGGATTATGGATTTTTTTGGAACGCCGCCCGCCAAAACGACATGCGATACTTTATTGTCGATGCAGGTTTGCGCAAGGTTATCCAGCAAAGGATGCATCACGATCAAGTTCACGCCGAAAGGTTTTTGCGTCAGCTTGCGCGTGGCTTTGATTTCGGCGTCCAGCAATTCCGGCGTCATCGACCCGCAAGCGATCACCCCGAATCCGCCCGCATTGGAAATCGCCGCCACCAAATTGCGTTCCGACACCCAGGTCATCGCCCCGCCCATAATGGCGTATTGGCAGCCAAGAAATTGCGTGCCGCGACTCCAGAGATTATGGAGGCTTGGATTCATTACGCCGCGCTCGCCTTTGATCCCGTTTTCCCATCCTGATCCAGGCCATAGGCCGCATGCAAGGCGCGCAAGGCCAGTTCGAGATATTCGGACGCGATCAAAACGCTGATCTTGATTTCGGATGTCGAAATCACCTGTATATTGATCGTTTTCGACGCCAGCGTGTCGAACATAGTTTGCGCCACACCGACATGATTGCGCATCCCAAGACCCACAACCGATACTTTGACCACGTTCGGATCGCCGACGACGTCCGAAAAGCCGATTTTGGATTGGTTGTCGCGCAGGGTTTTAATGGCCCTTTCCATATCGACCTTGGCTACGGTGAAAGTGATGTTGGCCTTGCCGGTGTCGCCCACATTTTGCACGATCATATCGACATTGACATTCGCCGCTGATAACGGCGCAAAAATCGCTGATGCCGCGCCGGCGTTATGCGGGATCCCCACCACTTGAATTTTTGCGTCATCCTTGCTGTACGCCAGGCCGCTTACCGATTTTGCATCCATGATTTCATCCTCGTCTACGACAAAAGTTCCACATTCGTTTTTAAAGCTGGACAACACCTGCACCCGCACCTTATAGCGCATCGCGATTTCGACAGAGCGCGTTTGCAATACTTTCGCGCCTTGCGAAGCCAGCTCCAGCATTTCTTCATAGCTGATTTTTTCAAGCTTGCGCGCCGCTTCGACGATACGCGGATCGGCTGTGAACACGCCTTCGACGTCGGTGTAAATATCGCATTGATCCGCCTTGACCGCGGCTGCTACCGCGACCGCCGTCGTATCCGATCCGCCGCGCCCCAGCGTCGTCACACTGCCATCGGGGCCGATCCCTTGGAACCCGGCGATGATCGGAACGATGCCTTTTTCGACATCGGCAAGAAGATTTTTACCATCCACATCTTCGATCCACGCATTGCCGTGCTGTGCGTCGGTGCGTAGCGGGATTTGCCAGCCAAGATAAGATTTCGCAGGCACTTTAATTTCCTGCAGCGCCAGGGCCAAAAGACCGACGGTGATTTGTTCGCCGGTGCAAATGATCTGATCGTATTCCCGCTGGTTCGGAACCGGCGCAGCCTCGCGCGCCATCGCGACCAGCTTGTTGGTTTCCCCCGCCATGGCGGAAACCACGACGCCCGCAAGCTCGTGCCCCGCCTCTATCTGCGATTTTACAAGGCGCGCCACCTTGCGGATACGGGCGATGTCGCCCACCGAAGTGCCGCCGAATTTTAAGACCAATCGTGCCATAACGGCGGATTTTAAGGGGTTTTCGGTAAAAAGCAAGAATTCTTGATGGGTTTTAGGTGTCCGGCGTCAGGTTTTAGGGTATTATTAAGCGGCAACCAGATAACACCTAAAATCAATTATGCGCCAAACCGTAAACCGTGATGAAATTTCCCGCTTTTCTGCACATGCAGAAGACTGGTGGAACCAGGACGGCAAGTTCAAGCCGCTGCACCGGATGAATCCGTTGCGGCTTGGCTATATAACGGAAACTTTGTGCGGGCGGTTCAACAATATCAAAGGCCTTGAGATTCTGGATGTCGGCTGTGGCGGCGGGCTGTTGTGCGAGCCGATGGCGCGGCTGGGCGCGAAAGTGACAGGCATTGATGCCGACGCCACGGCGATCGCCGTTGCCAAAAGCCATGCGGCGGGGCAAAATTTAAAGGTCGATTATCGCAATATCGTGCTGGAAAAGGTAAAAGAAAAATTCGACGTAATCCTGGCGCTGGAAATTATCGAACATGTCGAAGATACGGATTTTTTTATCCAGTCGCTGGCAAAAAATTTAAAGTCAAACGGTGTCGTTATTCTTTCCACGTTGAACCGCACAACCAAATCTTATTTGCAGGCTATTGTGCTGGCGGAAAATGTGTTGGGCTGGATCCCGCAAGGCACGCATGACTGGCATAAATTCATAATGCCGCAGGAATTGGAAGAAAAACTTGCCACCACAGGATTGAAGGCGCAAAATTTTCGCGGCATGAAATTCAATCCCATCGGGCAAAGATGGTTTTTAAACGATGATTTGTCGGTGAATTATATTTTAAGCGCGGTTAAAGGCGATTAGATTCCCAGCATCGGATCTAGTTTTCCTTCTTTGTCCAAAGCATAAAGATCATCACAGCCGCCGACATGCTGGCCGTTAATGAATATCTGCGGCACGGTTTTCCGGCCGCCGGAGCGTTCGATACTTTCTTCCCATTTATTTTCGGTTTCGACGTTTATTTCCCTGAAGCTTTGGCCTTTTTTGGTCAAAAGATGCTTGGCTTTGACGCAATAGGGACATTGGGTCATGGTGTAAATTTCGATTTTGTCGGTCATGTTGCACCTCTGCGTTTAATCTAAACAGACGCGGGCCAAAGTCAATACTTCGACCCTTTGCGCGCCGGCCATATTCAGCACCCGCGCGCATTCGTTCAACGTCGCGCCCGAGGTCATAACATCGTCTATCAAAACGATATTCTTATCCTGAACTAGGCTGCGGTATTTGGGATTTAGGCGGAAAGCGCCTTTGACGTTTTCCGCGCGCTCGATCTTGCTCATTCTTTCATGCGGCTTGGTTTTTTTGTGGCGCAGCAGCGCGTTGTCCCAAACCGGACGGGACGCGATATTGCCCAGCCCATGCGCCAGCAGCGCCGCCTGGTTGTATTTGCGCCGCAAAAGCCGGGTCCAATGCAGCGGCACGGGTACGATGACATCGCTTCCTTCCAGCATTTGCCGTCCCGCCAAAAACATCCATTTCGTCATCAATTGCTGCAAATGCGTTTTGTCGCCATGCTTATAGGCGAGCACCAGCGGCCTCGAATGATCGTCGTAACGCGCCGCCGCGCGCGCCTTGGCATAATGTGGTTCGTCCTGAATGCAGTGGCCGCACAGCGCTTCTTCGCCGATATCGAAGGGGAAAGGCAGCCCGCAGCAGGCACAAAACGGCTTTGATATGAAATTGATTTTTTCCCAGCAAGGGGCGCAAACGCTGTGTATGTTCGCGACCGGCTTTTTACAAGCCATGCAAAGCGGCGGCAATAAAGTGTCAAGAACGGCTTGCAGCATCGCGGATAAAGAATATACTAAAGGAATGGAACCGATATTCGATCATGCCCTATTGCGGCAAAGACGCAAGCGTTTTTTGAAAAACGCGCAAAAAGCCGGCTTTTTGCATGAAGAAACCGCGCAGCACCTGATCGAGGATCTAAGCTTGATCCAACGCTGCTTTAAAAATATTCTGGTGCTTGGCGCACATGGGGACGCGCTTGATAAGGGGCTGAAAAAACTGTACCCGCTTTCCGCGATTGCGCATTTGGATTTTACCACAGAGGATAACGACCCTAGCGCTGACCTTATTCCTTTTGCGCCGCAAAGCTTTGATCTGATCCTTAGCAATTTGGATTTGCATTTGCGCAACGACGTTCCCGGCGTTTTGGCGCAGATTCAAAAAAGCCTTGTTCCCGACGGCATGTTTTTGGCGGCGATGCTGGGCGGCGAAAGCCTGGA
>CAYRVJ010000113.1:0-4544 GCA_964427785.1 uncultured Alphaproteobacteria bacterium
AGCCCGTGCGAAAGCTTATATCGAGGCGGCAAAGGGCAATGGTTCCGTCGAGAAAATCGCTGCCGAGAATGCCCGTCTGCAGGACAGGATCCAAGATTTGGCGGATCAGAACGGTAGGCTTGAAGAAATTGTAAAGCGCCTGCAGCAAGACATGACACAAACAAAACCGGTTAAGAAAAACAACCAGAAGAAATAATGAGGTTAAACATGGCACTACCAATAAACGGCAATTTCCTTCCCACCGTGCGCTTGGGAACTGCGCAAGAAGTGACTATTGGCGCCTCCAGTGCGCAGTCGGCGGCTATCGGAACTGCGGGTCACACTCCTAATAAGCTGCTGCGTCTTTGCGCAACGGTGGATTGCAGGCTGGCTTTCGGGGTCAATCCCACCGCCACGGCGACAGGCGCATTTCTGCCTGCTGATGCGATAGAATATATCGAGCTGTTTCCTGGCGATAAAGTTGCCGTCATCCAAGAGGCAAGCGGCGGGAAGCTCAGCATTGTGGAATGCATTATCTAATGTTGGTCAGAATCAACAGATTGCTGCAAATAAAATCAAGATCATCCGCGTCAGCGCCAATAAAGCATAATATGCAGACAATCGGCGCGCAAATTACAACCGCCGGCCAATACACCAACATGTTGATGATTGGCGATTCGATAACAAATCCAAATAACGGTGGAGCGCAAGGCAGCCTGGTAACCGCGATAATGCAGGAGTGGAGGCAGACCGATCATTGCGGCCTGACCTTGTGGCAAGGTGCGAATAACAGCGGCGTTTCTGCTGTTCTGGCCGGAACTAATTTCCAGCACACGCCGAGCAGGCGAGCAAGCGGCGTTCATTCTGGAGATCCTTGGGATAATCCCGGAGGCAACAATCCTGGTGATCCCGGAACTTTCTTCGGAGGAAATAAGCAATTCGGATTTGATACGATCCGAGACAGGATAACGACAGGGAACGTCAGTTCCGGCGCGCAGTTTGGCGGATTGTCTTTGGGAAATTTTTCCAGCAACGATTATCCGGCGAATGATGACTGGTTTAACAATGTCACTATCAAGTGCAATGCCGCATTTTTGCAAGAAGCGGAAGGATTGAATCAGGTCAATCTAAGGGCTGGAAGGAGGGATGCGTCAGGGAATTCAACAATTTTTCCTGGGACGCTCGCCGCACTGGATACAAACGGCTCCTCGGGACCGGCTTTACTGACGGCGGCAGATATCTCGATAGTAATAGACGGCACAGACCCGCCCTATGAATATCCGTATCTTCGATTTGATGTTGGCGCGAATGATGTTGCCAACAAAACAGCGGTCTGTGCGGCCGTAAGGTTTTATAAAACAGGAACCTTAACCGGGTTTGAAATCGGCAGTATTTGCGCCGGCGGATATGAAACGCAATCGCATCTAGACCCTGCGGATAGCAGCGTTGACTCCGAAGCCGCACCCTACACGAATGTTAAAGACAGCTTTTTGCAGGCGAATCTTGAAGTCAGGGGCTGGCCAAATGTGATTTGGATTATGCTCGGCGCCAATGACGGCAATAAGCCAATCAATGATGCTGCTTTGATTAGGACAAGACTAGAAAAAATCATCGAGCGATATGCTGCCGCTTATGCCGCATCGTCTCAAGCCCTTCCAAATTTTGTCTTGCAGTCGCCATATGCTTGCCCGAACGTCAGCATCGCGGCTGCGGATGCTATGGCGGAAATTATGTATGCAGTTGCAAAAGATGGAACATCCGGCCATGCTGCCCCATCGGGTTCAAGCCTGGCCTATGCGCCTATAGCATCTTCTAAAATCGGGTTTGTTAATACAAGACTGGCGTGCAGAAATTTCGGCCCGGTATCCAATGGATGGGATTCCGATGGGGTTTTAATCTCGACAGGAAGCGGCGGAACGTATTTGGTGGACAATATTCATCCAAGCAATACAGGTGCGCGCGCCATTATGGGCGATGTGATTTACGACACAATATTATAAAGGAACAAACATGCCAGATCCCTTAAAGACAGCGTTGCAATGGGCCGAAGACTTGATCGCCGATAAAATGAACGACGATAGCACCTGGGCAGGCTATGGACTTACCCCAGAACAGCTGATTTGGGTCAGGTCTAACCTTAGAATAACGCCCTGCGCCGAGGAAAATTAATGTTGGGCAATTTAGGCAGGCTAATGGACCCGAGGCCAGTCAGTAAGTTTGATTTCTTCCCGGTTCATTTTGACGGAACGAATGATTTTCTTTTGAAAACCGGAGGATTCGATGGCGCGGCGGACGGGTCGACAGGCCTTATCAGTTTCTGGTGCTATCCAAGCGAAAACGACGCTTATATCTATCAAGATTTGGATGGAAAAGTTTCAATATCCTATGCCGCTACGGGACAATTTGCATTTTTGTTTAGTGATTCGGCGGGAACGGCAAGTTTCAGCATGCAGACTGTTGGCGGGTACCCTGTAGAGAATTGGTATCACGTGCTGGCGGCTTGGAACACCAATTTTTCCATCGGCAATAAAGTCGCTAAAATTAGGGTGAATGACACATCCACCGTCGCGGTGGCCGATCCATCAGGGCCATTTAACATAAATTATGCGTCTGGCGCAAACATAAGAATAGGCGGTCCCTTATCGTCCCGGTATGAAGGATGTTTAGCGCAGTTATGGTTTGGGCAGAATCAATATTTAGACATAGACGTCGAAAGCAATAGGCGGAAATTTATCTCGGCTGCTTACAAGCCGGTATATTTAGGGGAAAGTGGCGAACTCCCGATAGGCGTTGCGCCGATATTGTATTTAAATTCCTTTCCTGAGAGCTATGGAATCAATAGCGGCATCGGCGGAAATTTGGATATCAACGGTACTTTTGCGCATTGCGGCGAAGCGCCGCCATTGGCTCTGCCGCCTTCCGGCGGCGGAGATGAAGGATAGGGAATAATCGACAACGCTCATGGATAGAAAATGACATTATTATCAATGATTCAAGACGCGGCAAGAGAAGTAGGTTTCGACGCACCAAGCTTTATCATTAGCAATCAAGATGCTACGGCGAGACAAATGCTTGCGCTAGCCAATCGAGAGGGAAAATTCCTTTCCACGCATCATAATTGGGCAATTTTGCAAAAGGAATATACTTTCCAGACTATAAGCGGGCAGGGTGCCTATGATCTGCCTGAGGATTTTGATCGTTTAATAGACGGCACGCTGTGGGATCGCAGTGCTTTGCGGGTATTACAAGGGCCGTTATCGCCCCAGCAATGGCAGATTTTAAAATCAGGCTTGCCGGCGTCAAGCGCGGCACGGACGAATTTTAGAATAAAAAACGGCGCATCTATGTCCAATAAATTCTTTGTCGATCCTGTTCCACTGGCTTCGGGCACGAATCTAGCGTTCGAGTATATATCATCACATTGGTGTAGCAGCAGCGACGGGCTGGCCGCTCGAGAAGAATGGGCCGATGACAGCGATGTATCTTTGATCAACGAAGATATTTTCACCTATGGAATTATTTGGCGGTTCTTGCGCGCCAAAGGTTTAGATTTTTCTTCTTATATTTCAGAATATCAAACACAGTTGGGCCAGCTTGTGGCGAGGGATGGGGGCATGCCGACTATTCAGCTTTCCCCTGAGCGCCGAGCAATCCTAGCGGCAGACAACTTGCCGGATACCGGATTAGGACAGTAAAATGGCGGTTAGGGCTTTACAAATTGTTTCCCCCGTTGGCGGGTGGAATACCAAGGACGCATTGGATCAAATGCCACCTGAGGACGCGGTTGTTCTGACCAATTGGTTTCCAACGGTTGGCAATGTTGAGACGCGCAAAGGGTATAAATCCTTTGCTAGCGGTATGCCTGGCCCGGTTGAAACTATTGCAGAATTCATATCTCAATCCGACAGGAAGTTTATCGCAGCTTCTGGCGGGTCGATTTACGACATTACCGCAGGCGGGGCCGTAGGCGTGGCTTTGGCAACGGGGTTTGGCAGCAACCGCTGGCATTTTGCACAGTTCGACGATCCTTCCGGCGGGCCGCGCTTGGCGCTGGTCAATGGCGAGGACGAGCCACAGCTGTATGACGGCAGCACGATTGCGCCATTGACAATATCGGGTACAGGTCTTACAGCAGCCAATCTTTTCGGTGTTGCGATATTCAAGAACCGGTCTTTTTTCTGGGAAAAGAATTCCCAGGATTTCTGGTACAGCGGCTTAAATGCGCTGGGCGGAACATTGACCAAATTTCCCTTGGGCCGGGTATCGGGCTTTGGAGGGAATCTTGTCTCTATTGCCACATGGACAGTTGATGGCGGCGACGGCGTAGACGATCTTGCCGTGTTCATAATGTCGTCAGGCGATGTGATCATTTATCAAGGCAGTGACCCGTCTAGCGCCAGTGACTGGGCTTTGGTCGGTATATTCCGGCTTGGCGCGCCTCTATCGGTAAGAGGAGTGATCAAAGTCGGATCTGATCTTGTGATAATGACCAAGGACGGATATGTCCCGCTATCGCGTGTGCTGAATGTCGGAAGAAGCATAAGCAGAAACGCCGTTTCCGATAA
>CAYRVJ010000114.1:0-4500 GCA_964427785.1 uncultured Alphaproteobacteria bacterium
GAATGTCACGCATGGCCCATAAATAAGCCAAAAGCGCGGATCCCCCAAGCCGGGTCAACATCGCCGTATAATGCAATGTCAAGGCCGGCATCCGGCGCAATTCCATTTCCAGTTTTTGCAAGGACTCATCCGGCTGCGGCATGGTATTTAAGCCGATCACCGTATTAAAGCGCAATCCGTGCCGGCGTTCCAAAACATCGAGGCTTTCACCCCAGTTTTGCTTTTGCCGCTTCATCAGCCCTTCTGGCGAAGACGCCCAATAGCAAATTGCGTCGTTTTGGGCATAAGACAATATTTCGCCTATGGCGCTTTCAAGATCGGCATCCACGATGTCGCCTTGCGCCATAGCAAGTCGGGTCAAGGGCATGTCTTGAAAATCAATCTTTTTTTCTTGTCTATTCCATTCCGCAGCAACCGCTTCGGCCAAAGGATAAGAGCCCAGCATCAAAAGATTTTTTAATGGCGACAAACAAGGTTTGCCATCGAGCAGAATTGTGAACCCGTTCTGGGCGAATCCTATATCGACTTGGCCGAACCAACGCTTCATGCCTCTTACGCAGCATCCTTTGTCAAAGTCCGGATCATGGGAACGATATCATCCATTTTTTGCGCGATACGGCTTGCACCGGCGGATCGCAACTGCGCTTCGGTGTGATAGCCCCAGGCGACGCCAAGCACATGCACATTGGCGGCAAGACCTGCCTCTATGTCATAAGTGCTGTCGCCGATAAAAATCGTCTGCTGCGGCACAATGCCTTCTTCTTGCATCGCCATAAGCAACAAAGCCGGATCGGGCTTGCCTGGGCCGTCATCCGGCGTTTTGATATTACAGAATATTTTGTCCCAGCCCCTTTGCGACAACAAGACATCCAGACCTGGGCGCATTTTGCTGGTGCAAATGCCCAATTTAATGCCCTGCGCGCACAGATCATCCAACATTTTCTTAGCCCCCGGAAAAGGCGGCTGTAAATCTTCGGCGCTATCGAGGAATTTTCGATGGAACCCTTTATAAAGTTTAGCGAATTCCTCCATCTGGTCTTCGCGAATCGCCGGAACAGCGTTTTTCAATGCCTGCAAAAGAGGAAGACCGACGCCGGACAAAAGCTGCGCCCTGTCGTTCTTATATTCAATGCCCATAGCATCACAGCTGGCGGTAATGCAGCGCAGGATCATAAGCTGGCTATCCACCAGCGTTCCGTCGACGTCGAAAATGGCGAATGTAATCGGCAGCGTCATGAATTCCCCAGCGCCTTCAGGCTATATTGTTTCAAACTAAGGGCAAAATGTTCCGGCAATGGCGCCGTTATTTGTATGGTTTCCAGTTCGATATGCGGCACAATAATCTGCCTTGCGTGCAGATGCAAGTTCGCCCTGCCCTTGCCCGACGCGCCGTATTTCACGTCGCCCATGATCGGAAAACCCATATGTGCACAATGCACGCGCAATTGATGGGTGCGTCCTGTGATTGGGCGAAGCTCCAAAAGGGCACGGTTTTTACGGTGATCCAGCATGCGGAAATGCGTCAAGGCATCCTCGCCGCCATCGAAATCCACCTCGACTTTTTCGGTATTCATGCTGGCTTTTTTGCGCAGAGGGACGTCGATCTCGCCGGATTTTTGATGGGGCGAGCCTTCGACGATCGCCCAATAAATTTTTTGCGTGTCTTTTTCTGCAAAAGCCTTGGTCAAATACGCCGCCGCCTTAGGCGTTTTTGCCAGAACCAAAACCCCGGTGGTATCCTTGTCCAGGCGATGCACCAAAAGCGGGCGGATTTTTCCCTTGCCCCAGGCCTTGGCGATGCCGTCGATATGTTGCGTGGTTTTGCTTCCACCCTGCACGGCGATGCCGGGCCATTTGTTGATCGCAATCAGAAAGTCATCCTCGTACAGAATGCTTTGCGCGAATTGCTGCATCATCGCGCGCGATACCGCAGGCTCTTCTTTGGGCAAAGGCTGCGCGAATTCAGGCTGCGATAGAAATGGCGGCAGTTTTATATCGTCCCCCGCCTGCAAGCGGTAATCGCCTTTGGCCCGCTTGCCGTTGACGCGAATGTCGCCGGTGCGCAGAATTTTCTGAGCCTGTGCAAAGCTGACGGCGGGGAATTTGCGGCGCAGCCACCGGTCAAGCCGCGACCCGGCTTCGGCTTCTTCTATGTCCAGTTTCTGCATCATCCTTTTTATTCCAATAAAAAAGCAGCCCCGTTTTGCTTTGGGGCTGCTTTTGTTCTGTAGCCTAAAACGGAAGCCCTAAGCAGCCGTTTTTTGCACGTCCTGACCGGAATCCAAGCCTTTTGCGGCCACATCGCGGTCAACCAATTCGATCACTGCCATTGGCGCGGCGTCGCCATAGCGGAATCCGGCTTTCAAAACGCGGGCATAACCGCCTGCGCGCTTGGAATAACGGGAAGCCAAGGTATCGAACAGTTTCTTGGTGGTGGCTTCGTCGCGCAAATAGGAATAAGCGCGGCGGCGATTATGCAGCCCACCCTTTTTGCCCATGGTGATCAAACGTTCCACATAAGGGCGCAGTTCTTTTGCCTTAGGCAAGGTTGTCTTGATCTGCTCGTGCTTAATCAAGGCCATGGCCATATTGCTAAGCATCGCTTGACGATGCGCGCTGGTGCGGTTGAGTTTTCTGCCTGCGATATTGTGTCTCATTGTTCTTTTCCTTGATTAATACGGATCTTCTAATTTTTTGGCCAGATCCTCGATATTCTCCGGCGGCCATCCGGTGATTTCCATTCCAAGCGTCAGGCCCATTTGGCCCAATACTTCTTTGATCTCGTTCAGCGATTTACGGCCGAAATTCGGCGTGCGCAGCAATTCCGATTCGCTTTTCTGCACCAAATCGCCGATGTAAACGATATTGTCGTTCTTGAGGCAGTTGGCGGAACGAACAGACAATTCCAGCTCGTCTACGCGGCGCAGCAAATTGCGGTTGAAAGGCAGATCGACCTGCTTTTCGCTTTCCACGACCTGGGTTGGCTCGTCGAAGTTAATGAACAATTGCAATTGGTCTTGCATGATACGAGCAGCCAACGCCAAGGCGTCTTCCGGCGAAACCGCACCGTTGGTTTCAATCGTCATCGCCAACTTGTCATAGTCGGTGCGCTGTCCGACGCGGGTGTTTTCCACCTTATAGGATACTTTGCGCACCGGGCTGTAAATGGCGTCCACAGGAATCAATCCGATGACGGCGTCTTCGTCGCGCAATTCACTGGCGGGGATATAGCCTTTGCCGGCCGTTACGGTCAATTCCATCATTACCTTGGCGCCTTTGTCCAAAGTGCAGATAACCAAATCAGGATTCATGATTTCGATGTCATGGCCGGTTTCAATCATGCCGGCGGTGATTTCGCCGGGGCCGGTTGCAGACAAGCGCATTTTCTTTGGGCCATCGCCGAACATGCGCAAGGCGACATTCTTTAAATTCAAGATAATGTCGGTAACGTCTTCGCGCGTTCCAGCAATCGAAGAGAATTCATGCAGCACGCCTTCGATTTGCACGGCCGAGATGGCGGCGCCATGAAGCGACGACAACAAAACGCGGCGAAGCATGTTGCCGACGGTCAATCCAAAACCGCGCTCTAGCGGTTCGGCGATGATGGTTGCGCTGCGGGCAGGATCGACGCCGGGCTCGATATTCAGCTTTTCAGGTTTAATCAGGGCTTGCCAATTTTTATGTAACACGAACGACCTCTAATGAACTTCGTTTTCCTGGGTCTGTCGAGGAAAACGAGGTTAAGACAAAAAGCCTATGGTTGCGACAGACCCACCCCATAGGCATTGTTTAAATTCTTAGACTCTCCGTCTTTTCGGGGGACGGCAGCCATTATGCGGGATAGTGGTTACGTCGCGGATAGAAGTGATGGTAAAGCCAACAGACTGCAGCGCGCGCAAAGCGGATTCGCGTCCTGCGCCAGGGCCTTTTACCAAAACCGACAAATAACGCACGCCATGCTCCAACGCCTTGCGGCCTGCGTCTTCGCCTGCGATTTGGCCGGCGAACGGCGTCGACTTGCGCGAGCCTTTAAAACCCTTGCTGCCCGAAGAAGACCAGCAAATGGTGTTGCCTTGCGCGTCCGTAATGGTGATCACGGTGTTGTTGAAGCTTGCATTGACATGCGCAACCGCGTTGGCGATGTTCTTGCGGTCTTTGCGTTTCAGTTTTACGGCTTGTTCTTGCGCCATTGATCCCTAACTCCTATTTTGTAACCATTTTCTTGCCGGCGATCGCGATGCGCTTGCCTTTACGGGTGCGCGCATTGGTGTGCGTTCTTTGTCCGCGTACCGGAAGACGCTTGCGGTGACGCAAGCCCTGGTAACATCCGATATTCTGCTTGCGGGTAATATTCATGGATGTTTCGCGGCGCAAATCGCCTTCGACCACATAATTTTTATCGATATCCTCGCGGATCAGTTTAACTTGATCGTCGCTTAGTTCATGCACGCGGGCCTTTTCCGCGATGCCGACGCGCTTGCAAATTTCAACCGCATTCAC